>VGWC01000073.1 GCA_016873775.1 Ignavibacteria bacterium
TCGCCGTACGCCGATGCGAAAGGAATTTTTCCCGCAAGACAAAATCCTGCGGCAACTCCCATCATATCTTGTTCTGCAACGCCAACGGAAAAAAATCTATCGGGATACGCTTTTTTGAATAAATCTGTTCGCACGGAACCGGTTACATCGCCGCCGAGAACAACGATGTTCGGATTTTCTTTTCCGAGTTCTACCAACGCTTCGCCGAAACCGAGTCGCGTGGATTTTAATTCTTTGCTTTGTAGTTTTGCCATCGAGATAATGTTAGATTTTAGAATTCAGATTTTAGATTGCTGTATGAAGAACTGATTACGATTTAATTCCAACCATTTCTTTCTCCCAGTCGAACATAATAAAATCTCCATACTTTGTAGGAGGAAGTTCGCTTAATGCTTGTTTGCCTTGTTCATCATTTGGAGGAACACCGTGCCATTTGTAATCATCTTCCATAAACGAAACGCCGCGCCCCATAAATGTTTTTGCAATAAGAACGCTTGGTTTTCCTTTTATCTTTTTTGCTGTGTCAACGGCGAACAAAAATTCTTCGATGTTGTTTCCGTCGCACTCGATTACATTCCAACCGAACGCACGCCATTTATCCGCAAGCGGTTCGAGCGTCATTACGTTTTCCGTTCTATCATCAATCTGACAAAAATTTCTATCCACAATCGCAGTGAGATTATCAAGTTTGTAATGCGCCGCCGTCATCATTCCTTCCCACGTTTGTCCTTCATCGAGTTCGCCATCGCCACAGAGAACGAAAACGCGATTCGGCTTTTTATCCATTTGCAAACCAAGTGCGCAACCAACTGCAACCGACATTCCCTGACCAAGCGCACCGGAAGCAATTTCAATTCCGGGAAGTCCGTGTGTTTTTGGCGGCGCGGGATGACCTTGTAAACGTCCGTTGATTTTTCGAAGTGTGTTCAATTCAGAAATTGGAAAAAATCCCGCTCGAGCAAGCGTTGAATACCAAACTGGCGCGAGATGTCCGGCAGAAAGAAAAAAGAAATCTCTTCCCTCCCATTGAGGGTTTTTTGGATTTTGATTGAGGATTTTGAAATACAATGAAGCAAAAATATCAGCCAAACCGAGTGGACCGCCGCTGTGTCCTGATTTAGAAATCATCAACATTTTGATAATATCGCGGCGAATTTGGCGAGCCATTTCTTGAATTTCTTCAAGTAAAAAATTGTGCATAGGGACGCGGAAAATCTTTGAAGTATTATGAAAAAATAACGGTAAAAATTTATGGAAAATAGCAGGAACAAAAAAACGGAAGACTGTCATAACTTATTGATACTTGATGAAATTGATGTACGCAATTAAAAAAAAGCACAAACTTTTTGATATTCACGTAGTGGTTAGAAGATTTTTTGTCTATTTCTGTAGAATTGATAAATTTGTCCCGCTTTTTTAACAAGTCAAGTTCATTCTTTTTTTCCTCCGAATTTTTTAGATCTTAAATGCAAAAAGAAATTCAACAAACGCTCGCATCGGTTGTAGAAGCAACGCCTATTCTTGATAAAGAAAATCCCTTTGAATCAATGATGCATCGCTTTGATAAGGCGGCAGAAATTTTACAACTCAATCGTAATGTCTATCAATATTTGAAATCGCCGATGAAACAGGTTATCGTTTCTATTCCTGTTGTAATGGACGATGGACATTTGCAGGTATTTGAAGGATATCGTGTTATTCACAATGACGTTATGGGACCATCGAAAGGAGGTATTCGATACGCCCCTGATGTTACATTGGATGAAGTACGCGCACTTGCTGCGTGGATGACGTGGAAATGTGCTGTAGTGAATATTCCATTCGGAGGAGCAAAAGGTGGAGTTGTTTGCGACCCGCGAAAGATGTCGCAAGCAGAAATTGAAAAAATGACACGACGTTATACATCTGCGTTGCTCGACGTATTTGGACCTGATAGAGACATTCCTGCGCCGGATATGAACACCAACGAACAAACAATGGCGTGGCTGATGGATACATACAGTATGCATATGAAAAAAACAGAACTTGCAGTAGTTACAGGCAAACCGCTTATTCTCGGTGGTTCTGCCGGAAGGAGAGAAGCAACCGGACGAGGAGTAATGCACGTTACGATGAGTGCGATGGAAAAACTTGGTTTGAAACCTGAACAATCTTCCGTAGTTATTCAAGGATTTGGAAACGTCGGTTCTGTTTCCGCACAATTACTTCAGGAAAAAGGATGTAAAATAATTGGCATCGGTGATATCTCCGGCGCATACGTCAATAAAACCGGAATTGATGTGAAAGATGCAATTGAATACTGTGCTAAAAACAAATCTTTAGAGGGATACAAAAAAGCGGATAAAATTTCGATGACAGAATTATTGGAACTCGAATGCGACGTTCTTGTTCCCGCCGCAAAAGAAGACCAAATTACTGCAAAGAACGCAAGAAAAATTAAAGCGAAAATAATTTCCGAAGGGGCAAATGGTCCTACGGCAGCAAATGCAGATAAAATTTTAGAAGAAAAAGGCATTCTTGTTATCCCCGATATTCTTGCTAATGCGGGCGGCGTTGGCGTTTCCTATTTTGAATGGGTACAAGACAGAATGGGATTTTTCTGGAGTGAACATGAAGTCAATAATCGCCTTGCTGAAATGATGGCGGCAGCATTTAATAATGTGTATACTACGGCGAAAAAATACAACACCACTATGCGTATCGGAGCATATGCGTTTTCTATTGATAAAGTTTCCAAGGCACTTCTTGTTCGGGGTATTTACGCTTAATTCGTTTCCTCTGATGTTCTCCAAAGGAGGGATTTGTTCCCTCCTTTTTCTTTTGCTGACACTTGTGAATAGTGCATTTCCGAAGCAAGATTTCGCGGAAGAAATACGTTTCACCAATGTGCAGATATTTCAAAAAGCAGTCTCCGAGATTACCCATTCGATAGCAAGTGAACTGCGCACGATAGAACACGATACGATTGAAGTTCGCGTTTTTTCTCCTCACGTATTTATAGAACAACAACTCATTCAATCGTTGCAAGAACGAAGTATTGTTACAGCATTATTTTCTCGCGCACGCTCAAATACCATTGTTTGGGAAACATATCCTACTCGCACAAGCGTCAAATACAGCAAGCCATTTCGAATGTCTTTTTGGGGAACACGATTCATCGAGCGTTTTGTTTCACTTTCGCTTACAACTACAATTTCAAGAAAGCAAACGGGGGAAGTTATGTTTATAGGCGAAAAAGATTGGAATGCAAAAGATACAATTCGATGGGACGACGTGAACAGCATAGAAAATCTTGCCTTTGACATTACTATTGGAAACAAAGAAAACATATCATGGATGGATGAATACGTTGAGCCGTTCGTTATTATCGGAACAACGGCTATTGTGATATTTCTATTTTTTACCGTAAGAAGTTGATGAATCAAAGTGTCATAAATTTTTTGAAAACAATATTAAACACAAATCAAGGAACATTCTATGTTCTTCTCGTTGCAATGTTCGGATGCAGTTCTCAAGAACTCATAAAGCAACGCACCGCCGAAGAATGTTTTCAGAAAGGAAAAGAATTGCTTCTTGAAGAAAATTATCTGGAAGCGATTGAAGAATTCAAAATTGTCGGATTGCAGTATTCCGGAAGCGAATATGCTGACGATGCTCAGTACTATCTGGGAGAATGTTACTACGAACGCGAAGAATTTTTACTTGCCGCGTTTGAATATGATATGCTGAAAAAACGCATGGCATCCAGCACTTATGTTCCGATGGCTCAATTTCAACTTGCGCAAAGTTACTATCGTCTTTCTCCGCGTTCCACATTAGACCAGCGATATACGAATAAAGCGATTGATGAGTTTCAAACATTTTTAGAATATTATCCGCAACACGATAGCGCAGGTTCTGCGAGTGAAAAAATAAAACGACTCAACGGGCGATTAGCAAAAAAAGAATTTGATATTGCAGTATTGTATATGACACTCGAAGAATACCTTTCGGCGCAGCATTATTTTGAAAACATCCTCGAGCGGTTTCACGATACGGAATTTGCAGAACAAGCGCAATTAGGAATTGCGCAATCATTCGTTTCACGAAAGAAATTGGAAAAAGCAAAAGAAGCGTTGAGCGTATTTTTTCTTAAATACCCGGAAAGCAAATGGAAAGAACAAGCGCAACAATTAAAAAGAAGTATCGAAACGGAATTAAAGGAACAACCGGCGCATATTCCCGAAAAACGAACAGAGAGTGATTATTAACGTATGAAAAAAAAATATACCATAGCAACAAACCATGCGTTGAAAACCGTTAAAGATTCGCAAACGGAAATGATTGAACTCGTGCTTCCCAACGACACGAATCAGTTAGGCGCATTACTTGGCGGAAAACTGATGCATTGGATTGATATTGCCGCCGCTATCGCTGCGCAACGACACTGCGGAAAAGTGTGTGTTACGGCTTCCGTTGATGAAATCAATTTTCATCATCCGATTCGATTGGGAGAAGTCGTAACATTGCGCGCTTCCGTCAATCGCGTTTTTACGACTTCAATGGAAGTAGGAGTTCAGGCAACGTCGGAAAATTTATTAACGGGAGAAAAGAAAAAGTCTAACACTGCATATTTAACGTTTGTTGCGCTTGATAGCAACGGGAAGCCGACAAATGTATCACCGATCATTCCCGAAACGAAAGACGAAAAACGTCGTTTTCGCGAAGCGTTGATTCGCCGCGAACGACGATTACAACACCGAACAAATGTGTTATCAGCGTAGCGTATGATGGGGAGGTTACATTGGTTGAGTACGTAGAGCCGTTTATTATAACAAAAGCGTACGATAATGTTCGTTTGATTGTTGCGCTTTGCGTTGTTTTATGCGTTTGCGGAGTAACCGCGCAACCGTTAAAACAGCGAGCAGGATATGGAATTGTTCATGAATTTTCGACACCACAAAATCCGCAGGAACTTTTTGTTGCTAATGTGAATGAAAATTTTCACAGCGAATTTGGTGTTCGTTCACGAAATGTGTTCGCGCTCTTTCGAAAAAATTCGTTCGGGTTTTGGGTGAAAAAGGAATTTTCTCTTCATCAACAAAGTTCGTCGGTAACAGTCGGCGATTTCAATAACGATGGAATGGACGATATCGCGTTTCTGGAATCGTCTCCAACAACGGTGGAAGTATTTTGGGGAAGCGAGCGAGATTTTTTATACTCAACGTTACTGTTTACTACAAAACAACCGTATGAAAAAATACTCGCTACCGATATCAACGGAGACGGATTCAAGGATATGTTATTGTTCGGAAAAAAAACACAGGGCGTTGGCGCTTTAATGCAAAGTAAAGATGGAGAATTTCGCCTAACGGCAACACTATGCAAAGATATTTCCGTTGGTGATATTATTGCCGTGGATGTGAACGATGACGGAGCGGTTGATTTATTCGTGCTGGATTGGATTCATAATTCCGTTTCTGTGTTTGCTCAGCGAGGAAAAATGAAATTCACTTCTCAATATGTATGGAAATTTGACAGTGCGCTAAAAAAAATTGCAGCGCGCGATATCAACGGCGATACGTTTCAAGATATCGTCATAAGTTTTGAAGATGGAAATAATGTATCAGTGTACTACGGCGATGAGTTTGGAAATTATCAGCAACTGTCGAACATTCCCTTACAATCGCCGATGACAGATTTTGTTCTCTGTAATGTTGATAACGACGCATATACAGATATTGCATACGTAGAAAAAAAATCGTTGAACGTTTTATGGAATGCAAAAGAACATCCATTTCAGCAATCCATCGTTTATGCCGCAAGAGAAAACGCAAGCAACATTCTCACCGCATCGCTCGAAGGAAAAAATGAAGATGCAATTGTACTCGACCAGCAACAAGGAAAAATTATTGAATTTATTAACAGTCAAAACGCCGTAAAAACAGTGGAGCAGAAACACAATTATGCAACCGGATTGCATCCGAAAGGATTGCTTGCTTATGATTTTTCGCGCGATGGCTTTGCAGATATTCTTGTTGCCAACGAAGGTTCTCATTCAATTTCGTTTTTTGAAAATGCAAACAACGGAACCTTCAACGCATCAATTTTTATCCAAACGGAAGAAGTTCCTTCCTTTTTCTCTGTTGCAAAGAACGGAGTAACGAACACGCTGTTTGTTGCGCACGAACAAAAAAATTCCGTTTCTATTTTGAACGTGAACGAGGAATACACTTCGACTATTGCTTCCATTTCCACGGCAATGAAGCCAACGTTACTGTATGTAGAAAAAGATTCATTTTCGCTGCGGACGAATTTTATTGTCGAATGTAGAAACGACGACGCATCTTCGCGTTCTACGTTGTATACATTCCAGGAACTTCCTTCGTCTCAGTATATCGAGCAGAGCATTTCATTCGGAGAAAAACAAAATGTACTGGGCGCATACATTTCCGACATCTCCGGCGATGGCGTCGAAGATATGGTGTTCGCTTCGCTCGATGAACAGATTCGTCGCATAAGTTTATATATAGCAAAAGGAAAATATCACGACGGAACACAGAATCCGAAAAGAGAATTTTTTCCGCCGTTAAAAATATTATCACTCTTGGATTCGACTGCATCACGCGTACTACTCTGGAATGCCGACATCAATCGCGATTTACAATCCGATATTATTGGCAATATCAACGGGAAAACAAACACGTTGTTTTTCAGTCTTCGAAGCAAGAATACTTCGTTTCAAATTCCGATTCAACGAATCAATAATGTTCATATTTCGCGGTACGAACATATTCAGATTTCGGACGCTAATTCTGACGGCAATATTGATATACTGTTTTACAATGAACTTACACAAGCGATTCAAGTTTGTTACGGAAGAGGCGAAGGAACATTTCTTAAACCGGAAATACTTCTTGCGGTTTCTTCACTCGGAAGTTTTATCGTTGGAAATTTTAATACCGATGCTAAGATGGATATTGCGTTTACCGATTCCGAAAAGGGTACGCTCACCATTCATTGGGGAAAATAAGGATGAGAAAGTCAATTGTCGTTGTATTTTTATTTTTCGTATTTCCGCGTTTACTTGTTTCACAAAATAGTAACGAGAAAGAAATTCAATACAATCTTGATTCGCTCCTCAACGTATTCAAACAATTCCATACATTTTCGGAACAAAAATTTTCTCCGTCGGATTTGCCCGAAAAATGCGGAACATGGATAATTCAATATTTGCAAACTCATCGTAACGAACTTACACTGCAACAACAACGCGAATTCGATGAACTTCTCACTCCCAAATTTTTTCAGAACGATACAACGATAGGAAATTTTCATTTCTATTTCAATACGACCGGAGATTCATCTGCTGCATTACTTGATGCAAGCGGAAATCGTATCGAAGGAACGGCGCGCGCTTATATCGAATCTGTTGCAGTGTACTTACAAACCTCGTACAACATAGAAGTTGACTCCCTTGGTTATCATCCGTTGTTTTTCTTGCCGTTACGAGTAGAAATTCGCGCATTGAATCGTATGTACGGTTACGCCACTTCTTTTTCAGTTACATTAGATAACGATTATTCAAATGAACCTTGTCGGCCTGAAAGTTGCTTTTCAACATCAGGACTTGATGGAGCAAAAGTAACAGCCGCGCACGAACTTCATCACGTTATTCAATATACGTATGGACTTAATCCGCCGAGTTTTTTTATGGAATTAACGTCAACCTGGATGGAAGATGTTGTGTATAACGATGTGAACGATTATTACAATTACCTTCGCGACCCGTCGGGACATTTTGCAAATCCGCAACTTTCTTTTTTCGACGATATCGGCAACCTCGAATACAGTCGTGCAGTTTGGGGAAAATTTTTGGAAGATAAATTTCTCCACGATTCTTCCGATAAAAATATCGGAAGAGAAATAATGAAAAAAACATGGGACAATATAGGCGACCGCATCCCGATTATGCAAGCGATAGATGATGCCGCAAAACAATTTGGCGGATTCGATAATCTCTATACCGAATTTTCATACTGGAATTTTTTCATCGGAAACAACGCCGATACAGTTCGGTATTTTGTCGAAGGCAAACACTATTATTGGTACGAAAAAATCGGCTCGTATTATTACGTTCGCAATAGCGTTCGATTCGATAAACCGATTCTTGCCAACAGAACAATATTAGAAATTGAAAACACTCAGGAAAACTTTTCTGCGCGCTACATTCCTATTACATTCGGAGACGACACGGTTTTCACGATGATTGCTCGCCACAGTATGAATGACACATCCTCGTTTTTCCGATACACAATTCAAGCAGGCGAAGGAGATACGCTGTTTTATTCGTTGCCCAATCATTACAGCGCGCGTCTCGAATATTTCAAACATAATCTCTGGACAGATGCCGATTCAAACTGGACATCACGCGAACTCATTACGCGGTTTCAATCGGAAGAAAAATTATTAGTGTATCCTAATCCCTTTGTGTACGACGGAACACAAACATTGAAAATTCAACTTCCTCCCAAACGCAAAGGAACGATGGCGCTTCTCATTCTTGCATCGGATTTAACTGCAGTGTTTGAACGCTCGCGAATGCAGGAAACAGAAGATTTTCAAAATTCCATTGGGTATCGCAATGCCGTTATCGAATGGAACGGAAAAGCGGATAACGGAACTATTCCTTCTTCGGGAGTTTATTTTTACGTTCTCACGGTCAATGATAAACAATGGAAAGGAAAATTTGCTTTCATCCGAAAATGAACAGATGAATTTTTCTGCAACAAAGATTCAAAAAAAATTCGGAAGACGTTTGGTGTTCAGCGATGTATCGTTCTCTCTGGAAAAAGGAGATGCGCTTTCCATTGCCGGAAATAATGGTTCCGGAAAATCCACGCTAGCCAAAATTTGCGCTGGAGTTCTTTCTCCCAATAAGGGAACCATTGATTTTTTTCTCAACGGAACATTGCTTTCTACGGATGAGCGATTTCTGCATATCGGCTTTGTTGCTCCCTATTTACAACTCTATGATGAATTTACTCCCGCCGAACATATCGAGTTTCTCCGTCAAGTTCGAAACCAGAAAACCGATGCGCCGTATGAAGAGTATTTACTGGAACGAGTGAAATTGCTTTCCCGAAAAAATGATTTTGTGCGCACGTTTTCTTCCGGAATGAAACAACGGCTGAAATATGCGCTTGCGCTTCTTCATTCGCCGCGCCTCTTAATACTTGATGAACCGACATCCAATTTAGATGATGACGGAAGAACTGTCGTGTTCGAAATAATTCGTGAACAATGCGAACTCGGTATTGTAATTGTTGCAACGAATGAACATCAGGACGTTGAACTTTGCAATAAACATATTCTGTTGCAATAAATTGCTTCTCCTAACTTCACACCAACAAACTTCTTCGTTTCACTCATTCTGAATTTACTATATTTAACGGCGAAAAATTTTCCGATGCACGCACAACGATTTTTCCTGTTTGCAATTTTCCATTTTTTTATATCCGGATGTAGTCTCACAACATTCGTTTCGTATTCTGTTTCCGGTTTTATTGAAAATACCTTCATTGCCGTCAATGAAGAAAGCGATTTAAAAATTGCAGAAACAAGCATTCTTTCCAATCTCAAATTGCTTGACGGACTTTTGAAATCTACTCCAGATAACGAACAATATTTACTTCTCGCTTCGCAAGGTTACGCCGGTTATGCACTGGGATTTGTCGAAGACGAAGAACCACAGCGAGCAAAAGATTTATATCTTCGCGCAAAAAATTATGCACAAAAAATTTTACGCAAAAAAAAATCATTCCATCACGAACTTGACGGAAGTGTCGAAGATTTTCAAACTGCATTACATCAATCTACAAACGATGATGTTCCGGCAATTTTTTGGACAGCGTTAAATTGGGGAAGTTACGTATATCTTGATTTAGCCAATCCCGACGCGATCGCTTCGCTTTCGAAAATAGAAGCGATGATGAAATTTGTTGCGGAAAAAGATTCCGCATATTATTTCAGTGGAGCGAATTTTTTCCTCGGCGCGTTATACGGAAGTCGTCCGGCAATACTTGGCGGCGATATGAACAAATCCAAACAGTATTTTGAAACAGCATTGCGTATAAACGGTGGAAAATTTTTACTTACGCAAATTTATTACGCGAAATATTACTGCGTGCAAACGCAAAATCAAGAATTATTTGAACAACTTCTTTCCACCGTAGAAAATGCATCGCTTGATATTTTTCCAGAACAAAAACTCACGAATGCAATTGCAAAGAAAAAGGCAATACTTCTTCGGAACAAAATCAACGACTTGTTTTAACTCTTCATTCAATATTATAATTCTTCATTGGCCATCGTTCCTTCGCAAATGACCAGTGACAAATTCCAAATGACTTTCAAAATAAACAATGAACTACAAAAAACTTCTCATTCTTTTCCTTTTCATAACTTCTAATCTCTATTCGCAAGAATTCACCATCAAATTTGCGACACTTGCTCCAGATGGTTCAACATGGATGAATGTGATGAAAGAATTCGATGCAAAAGTTCGCAAGGAAACAAACGGTCGCGTTGGATTTAAAATGTACGCCGGAGGAGTTCAGGGCGATGAAAAAGATATCTTGCGAAAAGTGCGTTTGGGACAATTACATGCGGCGGGAGTTACCGGCGTTGGAATTGGAGAGATTGCCAAAAAAGTTCGCATACTCGATTCACCGTTTCTTTTCAAAAGTTATGATGAAGTTGATTCCGTCCGCAACAAATTCGATGCTACATTCCGAAAAGAATTTGAAGATAATGGTTTTGTGTTACTTGGTTTCGCAGAAGTTGGTTTTGTGTACACACTCACCAACACGCAAGTTTCTGCTCCAACGGATTTGAAGAAAGTAAAAATGTGGATTTGGGAAGGCGACCCGATTGCCGAAGCGATGTTCACCACAATTGGTATTCATCCGATTCCGCTTTCGATTACTGATGTTCTCACATCGTTGCAAACGAAATTAATTGACGGAGTTTATACGTCGCCGCTTGCGGGAGTTGCATTGCAATGGTTCACTCGGACAAAATATATGCTTGATTTACCGCTCGCTGATGCGCAGGGAGCAATTGTTGTATCAAAAAAAATGTTCGATAAAATTCCTGCCGACTTGCAACAAATTCTCATCCGTAGTGGAAAAACTTATTTCAATAAACTCACAAAACTTTCCCGCGAAGACAATGCAAAATCAATCGAGACATTAAAGAAAAACGGAATTCAAGTTATTGCGGTTGATACAAAAAGTTTATCAGAATATGATGAAATAGGGAAAAAAGCGCGTCGTCTGCTTGTCGGAAAATTGTTCGATGAAACGTTGTTGAATGACGTGGAAAAAGAAGTGGGAAACATTCGTTCAAAGAGTAAAAAATAATTTTGTCATTCCGAGAAGTGAAACGACGAGGAATCTTTTTTGTAGATTCCTCACTTCGTCCGGAATAACAATATCTCAACAATGAAACTCATTTTTTCCATCGAAAAATACCTCGCAAAAGTTGAAAGCGCAATTATCGTTACAATGCTTTCAATTATGGTTCTACTGGCGTTTCTTCAAGTTCTCCTTCGGAATTTCTTTTCGTTCGGGTTTTTGTGGGGAGATCCGTTGTTGCGGTACATTGTGCTTTGGGTTGGATTTCTCGGAGCAGTTCTCGCAACAAAAGAAGAAAAACATTTCGGCATCGAATTCGTTAATCGGTTGCTTTCGCCACGAATGATGCACCTCGCGCTCTTCATCGTAGATCTGTTTGCTTCTGTTATTGCATTTCTTCTTCTTCGAGCAGCGCTGCAATTTCTCGAAGTCGGCTTTGATGAAGATTCTCTCGACCTGTTC
>VGWC01000074.1 GCA_016873775.1 Ignavibacteria bacterium
TCCTTCTTGAATATCTCATCAAACATAAAGGCGATGTTGTAACACGAGAGAAACTACTCGACAAAATTTGGGGAAATGATGTCCGCGTGAATGATAGAACGATTGACGTTCACATCAGAAAAATTCGAGAGAAGTTAGGAGAGTTTGCCGATTGCATCGAAACGATAAAAGGCATTGGTTATCGAATGAAAGAGCAATAGTTATTCTAAAATTCGTCATGCCGAATTTATTTCGGCATCTTTACAAAGAGATTCCGGAACAAGTTCGGAATGACGTGATATGAAATGAAACTCCAAACCAAACTCAACATATTTTTTCTTCTGCTCGGCGTTGGAATTATTCTCATCGAATATTTTCTCCTTCACTTGCACGGGACTGCGCTTTCCACGTTGCTCATTCTCGTTTTTATTGCCATCGCCGGAAATATTCTTTCCAAACACATTGCAAAACCGATTAACGAAATTGCGCAAGCGGCAGAAGAAATTCGTTCGGGAAATTTAGAGAAAAGAATTTCTGTCTCGTCCAACGATGAAATTGGAAAACTTGCCGAATCTATAAATACGATGGTGCAAAAACTTAACGATGATATTGTGCAATTAAAAAAGTTGGAACAAGTACGCAGCGAGTTTCTCGGTAACGTTTCGCACGAATTACGTACGCCGATTTTTTCTTTGCAAGCATCCATCGAAACATTGTTGAATGGAGCAATTGATGATGCAAACGTGAATCGCGATTTCTTGCAGAAAGCATTGAACAATACACATCGTCTTAATGATTTGCTTTCCGATTTGATGGAAATTTCTCGCATCGAATCCGGCGAAATGAAAATGTCGTTTCGCTATTTTCCTTTGCACGAATTTCTCGCGCAAATCATTTCAGAATTTTCTTCTCTTGCGCAACAGAAAAAAATTTCTCTTTCTCTTGAATCAAATAACGAATCATTACAAGTATTTGGCGATAGAGAACAATTGAAAATTGTTTTCTCCAATCTCATTTCCAACGCACTAAAATTCACCGAGGAAGACGGAAGCGTCATTGTTTCGTACGAAAAAACAATTCCTGGTATTCGCTGTACGGTGAAAGACAACGGTTGCGGAATTTCCGAAGAACATTTGCCCAGAATTTTTGAACGCTTCTATCGCGTGGATAAAAATCGTTCGCGGGAACTTGGCGGAACGGGATTAGGACTTGCCATTGCAAAACATATTGTGGAAGCGCACGGAAGTAAGATTGATGTGCAAAGCGAACTCGGCAAAGGAAGTGCGTTTCGGTTTACGTTGAAAACGGAATAGCGTGACGTATAATGTTTTTCTTGTTTTCATTTCTCTATTTCTTATACTCTCCTCATCGCAACTTCTCACAATCTTCACTTAACAATTTCTTAACACGAAGACAATAATTTCTTTACAAGAGAACTATAAATTGTATGCAAATAAAACTTTGAAATTCTCTTACTCATTCACTACCTTTTGCTCGAATTTTTGAAACAAACCTCAACGATTTATGAAACTCGATAATCTTATTCAATCATTACTTCCTCGCGACGAAAAATTTTACATTATGTTCGAACAGTCCGCGCAAATTCTCTTCGATGCGTCGCTCGTAATGAAGAAATTTCCTACGGTAACGTTGGAAGAACGCCAAACGTTGTGTGCAGAAATTACCGAACATGAACATCGTGCTGATATTATTGCACATCAAATTTTTGCAGAACTTAGCGCAACATTTGTAACTCCGTTTGACCGCGAAGATATTCATCATCTTGCATCCTCATTGGATGACGTGTTGGATTATCTCGATGGAAGCGCACATCGGTTCGTGTTGTATAAAATTAAAGAATGCCCTCAGGCAATAGCAACGTTAATTGACGTTCTTCACCTCTCTATCACAGAACTTGCACGTGGAGTAGCGATGTTGCGTGATTTCCGTAATCCTGAACCATTACAAAAAATCATCCATAAAATCAATGATTATGAAAATCAAGCAGACAGCATTTTTGAGCAAGCCATCGCCAGATTATTTGAAGAAGAAAAAGATCCGATTCAAATTATCAAATTGAAAGAAATATATGTAGGTCTCGAAACAGCGACGGATAAATGCGAAGATGCGGCAAACGTCCTCGAATCGCTTTTGATTAAACACGCATAACTATTTTTTCATTGTTATAAATCATTCTTTATACTTCGATAATTTATCGTATGCTTACTTTTGTTATCATCATAATATTTATTGCATTGTTGTTCGATTTCCTCAATGGAATGAACGATGCCGCAAATTCTATTGCTACCGTTGTATCAACACGTGTACTCACTCCACGTCAAGCAGTTATTTGGGCAGCGTTTTTTAATTTTATTGCTGCGTTCGGATTTGGTGTTCATGTTGCAACGACGATTGGAAAAGGCATTGTTGAAGCGTCTATCATTTCCAATGAACTGATTTTTTCCACACTTATTGGCGCTTCACTTTGGACTCACTTTTGCACGCATTATGGCTTACCCATCAGCGTTTCACATTCTTTGATTGGAGGGTTAATAGGAAGTGGATTAGTAAAAGCAGGGTTCGACGGACTTGTAGCAGGTGGAATTATTAAGGTATCAATTTTTATTTTTTTATCGCCATTGGTCGGTTTTGTTTTTGGTTTGCTGTTAATGGTAACTGTAATGTGGCTTTTCCGAAATTTTTCTCCTCGAAGTGTTGACCGCACGTTTCGTTTCGGACAATTATTTTCTGCTGCGGCATACAGTTTAGGACACGGCACAAATGATGCGCAAAAGACAATGGGAATAATTGCAATTGTTCTTTATACAAATGGAATGTTAGGAAGTGAATTTTATGTACCCTTTTGGGTAATTATAGCCGCACATACGGCGATAGGATTGGGAACACTTGCCGGTGGATGGCGTGTTATAAAAACACTTGGAATGAAATTGACGCATCTTCGTCCTGTGGGTGGTTTTTGCGCCGAATCATCATCTGCATTGGTGCTTCTTGGAACTGCACTTTTTGGAATTCCCGTGAGTACAACACATACTATTTCGGGAGCAATCATGGGAGTTGGTTCTACGCAACGAGTTTCCGGTGTTCGCTGGGGAGTTGCAGGAAAAATAATTCTTGCATGGGTTTTTACAATTCCGGCATCGGCGATTGTTAGTGCAATCATTTTTGAATTGCTAAACTTATTGATGTGATTTAATTTTTTCTATGAACAGTGAAATACAAATCATAAAACATATTTTTTCTTTTGTAAAAAATATCGCCATTGTTGGACTTTCCGATAATCCCGAACGTTCAAGTTATGGAGTTGCATCCTATTTACTGCGCGCTGGTTTCACCATCGTTCCCGTTAATCCTGCAATTGAACATGTTTTTGGAATACCAAGCATTACTTCATTAAAAGATATTGGAAAGCCGATTGATCTCGTGAATATCTTCCGACGTTCAGAATTTGTTCCCGAAATTGTTGATGATGCGATTTCCATCGGCGCAAAATCTATCTGGATGCAAGAAGGAGTCATCAACGAACACGCCGCAGAACTTGCACGCGCAAACAACATTCCAGTAGTGATGAACCGATGCATTGCTGTCGCTCATCGGCTGCTACTGTGATATATGCTCGCTCTCGCCGCAATTCAAAATATTGTCAGTAAGAGAATCGCTCTCTTCATTTTCATTCTTGTTTTTTCATTTCTCACTCAACTTCATTCTCAAAAGAAAATTTCCATCTCCGGAACCCAATCGCCTCCAACGTATATTCGCAATGTCTTAATTTCGGGAAATGAAACAACAGAAGAAATTGTTATTCAACGCGAATTAACATTCACTCCCGGCGATACAATAAAAGCAGGATTACTCACGTACAACACAAGCCGTATTTATTCACTCGGATTGTTTAACAACGTTGATATACTTCCCGAAGCAGTTGCAACCGATTCTGTTGATGTACATATCTTCGTCAACGAACGATGGTATATTTTTCCATTTCCTGTATTCGGAATGTACGAAGGTGATTTCAAAAAGATGTATTATGGTGCGACAATTTTTCATACGAATTTTCGCGGAAGAAATGAGAAAATTGCTTGTTCGTTGGTTTTCGGATACAACCCGTTCGTTTCACTCTACTACTTCAATCCATTGGTTTACGATGAACCGCAACTATTTCTTGAAACACAACTCATTTCGCAAACCGTTCGCAATCTCAGTTCTCGGACAAAACAAAACGGAATGAATTATAACGAACATCATTACACCGCATATATCAATTTCGGAAGCCGTTTCGATGTATTCAGACGAATGACTTTTGGAGCAGAATTTAATTCTGTACAAGTGAAACAATGGTTTCCGAATAGGACGATTTCCAACAAAGGAATAGATAATTATTTCTCTTTGCGGATGAATTACAGTTATGATACACGCGACCTCGTACCATACGCTGGTTATGGCTCGTACGTTCGCGCAACATTTGCTAAACTTGGTCTCGAAGACAACGGTGTAAATTTCTCGCGACTCTATTTTGATTACCGTCGCTACTTTCCTTTGACACTTAATTCAACGTACACAATAATAATTGCGACGCGAATGTTTTCAACAATGTCCGAAGGCAAACAACTTCCTGTGTACGAGCATCTGTATTTTGGGTACAGCGAACGGTTGCGCGGACACTATGCCAAGGTAATGGAAGGCGACAATCTTGCAGGAAGTTCCATCGAAATCCGGCTTCCGCTTTTTTCACCCAAAATTTTTAAAGTCAATTTCATTCCCATCATACAATTTTCTGTGCTTCGATTTGGAATGTACGCCGCATTATTCGGTAATATCGGAGCAGTGCAATTTCAACCGATGAAATTCAACGAATATATGTTCGCCAAAGGATACGGCGCTGGAATACATTTCATTCTTCCGTACGATATTGTATTGCGAACAGAAGTCGCATTGAACGAAGTTCGCAATTCGGAATTTATTATTGAATTAGGAACTTCGTTTTAAACGTCATCTGTTTTCATCGTGAATAATTTCTTCCACACGCCTCCTGAATATATTTCTTCATCATCATTACAACTTGTTGACGAAGAATTTCACCATTGCGTAAATGTACTGAGAACAAAACTTGGAGAAATTATTTTCGTACTTGACGGAATGGGAAATTGTTACGAAATAGAATTGATGAAGAAAGGAAAAAGGAATGTCGAAGGGAAAATAATTTCCGTGCAGGAAAACTTTCACGAACCGAAAATTGATCTAACACTTGTCGTTGGACTTTTAAAAAATTCTGCAAAATTTGATTTCATTGTAGAAAAAGCAACCGAACTTGGCGTAAAGAAAATTATTCCGATGATTTCCGAACGTACAATTGCGAAATCAGCAAAAGTCAAGCGATTGCAAAAACTTGCATTATCTGCAATGAAACAATGCGGACGAGGATTTCTTCCAATAATTTCTGAAACAACATCATTACACGAAGTAATTTTTTCAAACATAAACTACGATGGAAAATATATTTCGTACGAATTTGCTCTTAAAAATACATATCCCGCAATCGCAAATCGAAAATCGAAAATCGTCGTTGTCGGAAGCGAAGGAGGGTTTTCAGAAAATGAAATCAAACAAGCGAGAGAAAATGATTTTGAACTGCTTTCATTGGGAGAACGACGATTAAGAACGGAAACTGCCGCGATTGTTATTTGTACAAAATTTCTGTTGTAACAATGTCATTCTGGGCGACGCGAAGAATCTCCCTTGATGAACCGTGAAATTATTCTCTGAAGAATTATTTTTGATGGAGTTTGAGTAGTATCAAATCGAATATCTGCAAGTTCATCATAATATTTCTTTCGTTGAAACAACTGCGATTCGATTTCTTCGAATAAGGATTTTTTCTTTGACAGTCGAATACGATTTTCATCGTTTGCTATTCTCGATTCAATCATTCCTGCGCTTGCATACAATAATATTATGAACGAATGACGTTTCAATAATTCTCGATTCTTTTTTCGTAAAACAATTCCACCTCCGCAATCAATAATTACACCGTTTTCATTACTAAGTTTTACTAAAACGTTACTTTCGACATCACGAAAATATTTCCAACCGTTTTTTTGAATGATAGAAGCAATTGTTCTCCTCTCGTTTCGCTCAATGACTGTATCGGATGAAAATACTTTTCGTTTTAATTTTTTCCCAAGCAATTTTGCAAGCGTCGTTTTACCTGTTCCTCGAAAACCAATAAGAACAATATTGTTTCTCTTATTCATTGTTCATTCCTCATTCTTCATTGTAAAAACTCACTCCAAAAATTTGGAAATGATTTTTCAACACAACGTGCTTGCATAATTTCTACGCTGGGAATTCGCAATCCAGCAACAGCAAAACTCATAGCGATACGATGGTCGTTTTCTGGATTGATTCGCCGTAGTAAATTATTTTTTTCTAAATGAACTTCATTGGGAATTATTTTCAATCCATCTTTGAGTTCAACGACTGCCGTTCCGATTTTTTCCAACTCACGAGCAAGTACTGCAATCCTATCGCATTCTTTATGTCGAAGATGTGCAACATTTTTTATCTCTGTCTCTCCTTTTGCAAATACAGCAACAATAGCAATTGTCGGAACAATATCGGGACAACGATTACAATCAACCGAAATTCCACTCAATTCATTACCGAAAACTGTTGCAGAATTTTCTTTCCATACAATTTTACAATTCATCTGCTCAAGAATGTCCAAAAAACATACATCCGCTTGTAACGAGTTTCGAGAAATATTTTCAATGGTAACTTCACCGTTGGTAACTGCAGCAGCAGCAAAAAAATATGATGCGCTCGATAAATCCGACTCAAGTGTTATCGTTTTGGGTTTGTATGTTTGAGGTTGTACATAAAACGAATTTCCAATTCGCTTTACATGTACGCCAAATTGTTTCATAACATCAATGGTCATCCCAACATAGTATTCCGAAACAATTTCTTTCGAACAATGAATTGTCAATCCGTTTTTCGTGAGAGGAGCAACGAGCAACAACGCACTGAGAAATTGTGAACTTCTCGACGTGTCGAGTTGAATTTCTCCTCCAATACTATTGCCTTCGTGAATGGTTACAGGTAAAGAATTATTGCTCGGTTCAAAATAGACTGCAAGTTGCCGAAAGACATCAAACATTTCTTTCATTGGTCGTTTGCGCAATCGTTCGCTTCCGTCAATCGTAACTTTTCCATTGGATAACATTGAAAGTGCAAGAAGAAAACGAACTCCCGTTCCATTATTTCCCATCGAAATTATTTTTGAAGAAGAAAACAATTCACCGCTCGCTCCAAGTATTTCAACTTCATTCTCATGTTCTTGAATTTGGATTCCTAATTGTCTCAGTGCGTTCAGCAGCAATTCACAATCTTCTCCAACTGGTCTGGGTGAAAGAACAGATTTTCCCTTTGCAAGTGCAGCGCATATCAAAGCACGTTGCGCCATACTTTTCGACGGAGGAAGAGAAATATTCTTTCTACAAAAATGCTGTGTCTGTATTGGAATTACAATGCTTTCAAAGATTTCAGATTTCATTTTTCAAATCACATATACGCATTACTGTCACTCAACGATTTTACTAGTACACTCTTCATCAAAGAAATTGGCGCTTTCTTTCCGGTGAACAACTCAAATTGTTTCACCGCTTGATTCAAAAACATTTTCCATCCTAAAACAATTGTTGCGCCGTTTCCCTTCGCAATGTTCAGTAATGGAGTTTCCATTGGGTTGTACACAATGTCGCAAACGATTTTCTTTTCCCAATTTTTATGTGCAAGTGAAAATATTTTTGGAAAATCTTTTGAAATAGAAAACGGAATAGTATTTATTAAAATATCAAATACGGCGTTAGAAAAATTATCGAGTGAGTCAACGTTGCAAGAATATATTTTCGAAAGTTGCGTTATTTTTGCCATTGTTCGATTGAAAATAGTTACGTTCGCGTTTTCCGCTTTTAACGCTGCAACAATTGATTTCGCTGCGCCGCCGCATCCCAAAATTGCGATTCGCTTATTGTGAAATCGAGTATTTTTTGGAAACGAATTTGTAAAAGCATTTCCGTCAAAATTATTTCCGAATAATTTTCCATTTCGCTTTGTGATGGTATTCACTGCTCCAATTTCATTTGCAACCAATGAAATCGAATCAAGAAATTGTATGACGCTTTCTTTATATGGCGCCGTTACGCTAAATCCATCAAATATGGAATAGAGTTTGTCAAGTTGTGTTACAGTACTCATTTCACAATTTACATACACAGCATTCGTATGCGTGTTACGAAACGCTTCATTGTGAACATAAATTCCCTTGCTATGTGAAACCGGATTTCCGATTAAACCGAAAACTTTGGTTCGCGAATTTAATTTTTTGAAATTGTACACGTTCAAAAGTTTTTCCAAAGAAATTTGTCCGCTTGCCGTTTTCATCGAATCATCGAGCGATGCGAAGGTTAGAAACGCATTATACTTTGACGCAAGAATGCGAGTGTTCTCTCCATTCTTTCCCATTCCGATTGCGATAAGTTTTCGATTTTCTTTTTTTGCTCTTTCGAGAAGTGAAAAGATTGGAAAAGTTTGTTCGAAGGATTTTGTTTCAACTGCAATTTTGATTACATCACAATTGAATGATTTCATTATTTCACACAATGAAAAAAGTTGCGTAGATGAAAGTTGCTTTTTGTGAGAAGAAAGAATGAATGTAGTTTTTGGAGAAATTGACTTGAGTTGTTGATAGAATTTTATTCCATTTGAAAACTCAACATCAAGAAATGCAGGTTTGTGTTTTGCAATTTCAATAAAAAAGTTTTTCCGCTCGCGTTCCGAATATTTCCACTTGCCAAATTCTTTTGGCGAACGAACAGTGAAAATACTTTTGGGAAAAAGATTTTTGTCTTTTAGTTGTTGAACAAAATCATTGAGCAAGAAAGATTCTTGCTCTACGGTATCCAAACGAAACTCTATTACTTCAGCACCCAATTGAACTGCTTTTTCAGCATTGAAAATTGTTTCAGAAATATTTTCAACAAAGAGCGAAACACAAAGTTTTGTTTTCATTGCTTCACTTTACTGTACAATCATTCAAGCAACGAAACGCAATTTCATTTTCCACACAAATATTGAACTGACATTGACCAAGTTTTTCAATTAGAGAGTATGTTATTCTTCCTTCTTTTGCTTTTTTATCAAATTGCATTTTTTTGAGAACTGCATGAGGTGAACAATTTTTGGGTAAACGTGTCGGAAGTTTACCACGCATGAGAATTCGTTCGATTCGCTCGACATCATGTTCTTTTAGCCACCCAAGTTGTTGCGAAATTTTTGATTCAGCAATCATTCCCATTGAAACTGCATAACCGTGACGAAGTTTATAATGCGAAAGCGTTTCAATTGCGTGCCCAACCGTGTGTCCGAAGTTGAGAATTTTTCGTGGTCCCGTTTCTCGTTCATCTTGTTCAACAATTTTTGCTTTCAGTTTGCAATTCCATTCAATCGTTTTTTTCAAAACAGTTTCATCTCGACTTACAATGTTATCCATTTCTTTTTCAAGAAACAGAAAAAACTTTTCATCCTGAATCAGCGCCTGTTTTACAATTTCCGCAATACCATTCACATATTCCGCACGCGAAAGAGTTTTCAAAAAATTTATATCTATGCAAACGTGCTTCGGCTGGTGATAAGCGCCGATTAAATTTTTTCCGAGTGGATGGTCAACAGCAGTTTTTCCGCCGCTGCTACTATCCACTTGAGCAAGCAATGTTGTTGGAACTTGCACAAACGGAATTCCGCGAAACAATGTAGATGCAACAAAACCCGCAACATCACCGACAACTCCGCCACCAAGCGCAATGATACAACTATCTTTTCCTGCGCCGCGCTGTATGATTTGGTTTTCTATTCCAGATTTTGTTTCGCGTGTTTTATATTTTTCACCAGCAGGAAATGGAGTGAGAAATACATTCAAATTTTTTTGTTCAAACAGAGTAAGAAAATATTTCCCGTAAAGTTTTGAAACATTGGTATCTGAAACAACAATGTAACGAAATGCAGGAAAATTCTTTTTCAATAAAACAGGAAGTTGCTCACTGATTCCTTTTCCAATCTCAATCGAATACGAATCGTCAACTGTTTTTTTAAGATGTACTTTTATCATTGTATCGTTCTACCAATCGCTGTTGCAATCGGGCGAATGTCGTTCATTAATTGAGAAAATTTATCTGCACAAACTGATTGATCGCCGTCAGAAACTGCATTTTCAGGTTTTGGATGAACTTCAATTATCAAGCCATCTGCACCACACGCAATAGCAGCGCGACTCATCGGCATAACCAAATCGCTTTTTCCCGTTGCATGACTTGGGTCAGCAATTATCGGCAAATGCGAAAGTTGTTTGATGACGGGGATAACATTCAAATCAAATGTGTTGCGCGTGTATTCAACAAACGTACGGATTCCACGTTCACACAAAATTACTTGGTCATTTCCACCTGCGAGTAAATATTCTGCCGCCATCAAAAATTCCATAAGGGTTGCGGAAAAATTTCGTTTCAATAAAACCGGTTTCTTTATTTTCGAAAGCGTGCGAAGGAGTTTTGTGTTTTGCATATTGCGTGCGCCAACTTGCATCACATCCGCATACTCTTCGACAAGTTCTGCATCATTCGATTCCATTACTTCGGTTACAATCTTCAATCCGGTTTCTTGCCTTGCTTTTTGTAAAAGTTTCAAACCGTCTTCACCCATTCCTTGAAATGCGTACGGCGATGTTCTTGGTTTGAATGCACCACCTCGTAAAATTTTTGCGCCGGATTTTTTTACGATTTCTGCTGTTGATAAAATTTGCTCTTCGTTTTCTACAGAACATGGTCCCGCCATTATGATGATTTCATTCCCTCCAACAACAACTCCATCAACATTAACAAGCGAGTTTTCTCTTTTAAATTCTCTGCTGACAAGTTTGTACGGCTTAAGAATCGGGATAACGTTCTCAACTTTTGGAAGCAATGCAAGTTGGTCGCGTTGAATTTTTCGCTCATCTCCGATGATACCAATAATCGTGCGTTCTGTTCCTTTTGAAACGTGCGCTTCAAGTCCGAGTTGTTTTATTTTTTCAACGACAATGTCAATATCGTTTTGCGTTGATTTCGGTTGTAAGACTATAACCATAAATATTTTCTTTCGCTAAAAACAAAAAAGCCCCATCTATTCGGGGCTTGGAAAATTATTGTATTAGTAATTGACGACAAGAATTAAACCGAGTCCCGCTGAAGAGGATTCGCATAATACCAATCGTAATATGTTGTTCCTGTTATCATAAATTGTGAATGAAAAGTAGGAAGACGAAGTGAGAAAAAAAAATTACCTTACATCAAAATTATGTTAGGAACTTCATGTATCAATCCTTTTTCTTTGCTCAATTGAAAAAGTAATTCCAATGCGTGCTTTCCTTTTTCTCCCATATTGATGGTCAGTTCGCTCACGTACATTTTCACAAATTTTTCACCAAGTTCGTAATTTATGCCGCGTCCCCATTGCATTGCGTAAGGGATTGCTTCGCTTTGATGCGTATAACCGTAGTGAATACTTTTTCTCAATCCTTCAGAAAGTTTTTTTGCAAGTTCTTCACCCAAATCTTTTCGCACAACATCAAGCCCAAGCGGGAGAGGCAAGCCATTGGTTTTTTCTTCCCACAATTCTCCGAAATCGAGAAGTTTATGAAATCCTTCGTCGTGATACGTGAGTTGTCCTTCGTGAATCAAAAGTCCAGCGGCATACGTTCCATCCAAAACTTTTTCCATTATTGTATCAAAAGAAATATC
>VGWC01000075.1 GCA_016873775.1 Ignavibacteria bacterium
TATTCCGTCCCCGAAATTTGCAACGAACGGATATTCCGAACTCGTAGAAATTTGTAAGCGAGAAAACATTGAACTAAAAATACTCTCTCCCGAATCCGACCAATTACTCAAGATGGCGCATGTGTACGATATTGCAGGAATACCATTGTTTTCGGGTACAACAGTTAAGAAAAAAATTGTATCAGCGATTCTCAAACGTATGTTCGATATTGTTGCATCGTTGGTTCTCATATTGTTATTATCGCCGTTGTACATCGTAACGGCGATTGCGATTATGGTTGAATCGGGCGTACCGATTATTTTTAAACAGAAACGTGCAGCAATAAAAGACGGAACATCATTTGATTTCATCAAGTTTCGCAGTATGTTGAAAGATGCGGACAATTTGAAAGAAAGTTTATTTCAGTTTAACGAATCCACAGGAATGCTCTTCAAGATGAAAAACGACCCGCGAGTAACGCGCGTAGGAAAAATTATCAGAAAGCTTAGCATAGACGAACTGCCGCAATTGTTCAATGTACTCAAAGGTGAAATGAGTTTAGTGGGTCCGCGTCCGTTACCGGTTTCGGATTTTAATAACTTTGAAGAAGAGCCGGAGTTTTGGGATGCAATTCGTGGACGCGATATTGTGAAACCAGGAATTACAGGGTTATGGCAGATATCCGGAAGAAGTAATATAGGGTTCAAAGAAATGGTGTTGCTCGATTTATACTATGTGGAAAATCAATCCTTTCTTTTTGATTTGGAAATACTTTTCGAAACAATCCCCGTTGTCCTTTTCGGTAAAGGTTCCTATTAACAACTGTTCTGAATACATACGAACAGGTTGTAGTGAAACATTCATTAGTGTGAACATTTTTTTTTTAATTCATCGGAAGTGTATAATTTTTTGACAAATTATTACACTATTTAATTGTTATATCATTGTGAAAATTAGCGTTATTGGAACTGGTTATGTAGGACTTGTTGTCGGAACATGCTTGGCAGAAAGCGGCAACAATGTTGTTTGCGTAGATATTGATGAAGAAAAAATAAAAATGTTGCGTAAAGGAAAGTCTCCCATATTTGAACCGGGATTAGAAGAACTTTTGCGGAGCAACATTCATGAAAAAAGAATAACGTTCACTACCAGCATTGAAAACGCAGTGAAGCAAAACGAAGTGATTTTTCTTGCGCTTCCAACTCCTCCTAATGAAGATGGTTCTGCAGATTTAAAACACGTGCTAACGGTTGCAAAACAAATTGGAAAATTCTTAAACGGCTATAAAGTTATTGTTACGAAAAGCACGGTACCAGTTGGTACTGCAGATAAAATTCGAATGACAATTGAACGTGAAACAACGTATGAATTTGATGTAGTATCGAACCCGGAATTTTTAAAAGAAGGTGCCGCGGTGAGCGATTTTATGAAACCCGATAGAGTTGTTCTTGGTTTGCGTTCTGTTCGTGCGAGAAAAATAATGGAAGATTTGTACGAGCCGTTTGTTCGAACGGGCAATCCGATTATTGTTATGGATGAACGAAGTTCGGAGATTACAAAATATGCAGCGAACAGTTTGTTGGCAACGAAGATTACTTTTATGAATGAAGTTGCAAACTTATGCGAAAAAGTAGGTGCCAATGTTGATTCGATTCGACGCGGTATCGGTAGCGATGTTCGAATTGGACAGCATTTTTTGTTTTCCGGAATCGGTTATGGCGGTTCGTGTTTTCCGAAAGACATAACTGCATTGATGCACACATCGGCGCATGCAGGTTACGATTTTAAAATTCTGAAAGCAGTGGACGAAGTCAATACGAAACAAAAATCAATTCTCGTTGATAAACTGTTGAAATATTTTAGAAAGAAAATAAAAGGAAAGCATATAGCAGTTTGGGGATTATCATTTAAACCCAATACCGACGATGTTCGTGAAGCGCCTTCGTTAGTAATAATCAAACAACTATTAAAACGAGGTGCAGTCATTCGCGTTCACGATCCCGTTGCAATGAAAGAAATAAGAAAACAAATTGGAGATTCAGTAAAATATTTTGAAAACAATTACGATGCGTTAAAAGGCACAGAAGCGCTTTTGATTTTAACAGAATGGAACGAATTTCGTCGTCCGGATTTTGAACGTATGAAACAACTCATGAAACGAAACATCATATTTGACGGAAGAAATATTTATGACCCAGTTATGGTTAGAGAAAAAGGGTTTATCTATATTAGCATAGGAAGAGGAGAAATCGGCTTATGAATTTGCCCATAAGTTTAGTAACCGGAGGAGCAGGATTTCTTGGCTCCCATTTGTGCGAGCGATTATTGAACGAAGGACACCGCGTACTTTGTTTTGATAACTTAATTACAGGTTCTGTTGAAAATATTGCGCATATTTTTACGAATGAAAATTTTTTCTTTGCGAAGCAAGATGTAACAGAATATATCTATGTTGAAGGAAATATTGATTATATCTGGCATTTCGCTTCCCCCGCAAGTCCGATTGATTATATGAAAGTTCCGATTCAAACTTTGAAGGTCGGTTCGTTGGGAACACATAAAACGCTTGGACTTGCTCGCGCAAAAAACGCGCGATTTCTTCTTGCTTCAACTTCTGAAGTTTATGGAGACCCGCTCGTTCATCCGCAAGTGGAAGAGTATTGGGGAAACGTTAATCCAATTGGAATTCGCGGCGTGTATGATGAAGCAAAGCGATTTGCAGAGGCAATGACGATGGCATATCATCGCGTTCATCACATCGAAACACGTATCGTGCGCATATTTAACACGTACGGACCACGTATGAGAATCAATGATGGAAGAGCAATTCCGGCATTCATTACACAAAGTTTACGCAGTGAAAATGTTACTGTTTTTGGAAATGGAAATCAAACTCGTAGTGTCTGTTATGTTGACGATTTGATAGATGGAATTTTTCGTTTGATGATGTCTTCAACTGTTGAGCCGGTGAATATTGGAAATCCTGATGAGATTACGATGTTGGAACTCGCTAAAGAAATTATTGCTTTAACAAAAAGCAACAGTACAATCGTTTTCAAGCCGTTGCCCGAAGACGACCCGAAAGTTCGTCGTCCGGATATTAGTAAAGCAGAAAATTTTTTAGGATGGATACCGAAATACAATCGAAGTGAGGGACTGCAAAAAACAATTTATTATTTTCGTTCTCAACTTCACGTATAAAAAATGTAAGTTGATTAGTCGGTTGCATGATAAAATACATAAATCAAATTTTTATTTACACTTGTTTCAATTTTGTCTATTTCACTGCTCATTCACAAATTGATTCACTCAATTATCCATATACGGCAAATGTTTCTCGCATCAGTTATCCTCGTTTAGCGCTTGTTTCTGGCACGTATTTGGGAACGATGGCGACCATTCATATCTACGAACTCAATGCGTGGTGGAAAAATTATCGCAAGCCGTTTCATTTTCGAGAAGATTTGAAATACGGCTTGAATGTTGATAAAATCGGTCACGTATGGGGAGGAAATATTTTAACATTTGTCAGCGCAAAAAGTTTAGAATGGTCCGGAATGAATGAACAATCTTCGTTGTATTATGGTGCAGTTAGCGGAAGTGTTTTTCAACTGTTTGTAGAATTTCAAGATGGCTTTTCGCTTTGGGGATTTGACCGTGTTGACGCTGCTGCAGATATTGTTGGCGCATGGTATCCTGTGCTTCAGTATCACGTTCCTTTTTTTCAATCAATGAATTTCAAAGCAAGTTACTATCCGCGCAAACTCAATGAAGCGGGAAATATTTCTGGTCAAAAACATATTATCATTGACGATTATGAAGGGCAAACATTTTGGTTGAGTTTAAACACTACAAAACTTTTCCCTTTGCAAAAAAATATTTTTCCTTCATTTTTTTCTCTCGCTATCGGTTACTCTGTTCGCGGAACGGAATCTCCCGACAAACAATATCCCGTTGCGCTCGTCGGTTTAGATTTTGATTTTAAAGAAATTATTCCACAAGATAATTGGACGGGAAGAGCCGTTGCACAATTATTGAACTTCTACCGTTTTCCGCTTCCTGCTTTGCAAATTTACCCATCAGTAATGTTACACGGATTGTATTTTTGATGATGAAATACTTCTATACTTTTAAAAAAAAATCTCTTGTATATTTATATGCAGCGCTTTGTTTTTCTTCTTCAATAAAAATTTTTTCTCAAGCAGAAAATGTTCCTGTGCATCATCCTGTGTACCAATTTCTTGAACGAATGAATGTGCGTGGATTTCTTCAAAATTACAATAATGTTGTACTTCCGTTATCGAGAAAAGAAATAGCCATGCATTTAATGCTCATACAGAATAAGCCCTTACATCAAAAGGAAAATGCACTATTGAAAAAATATTTCGTCGAGTTTGAAAATGAAACGAATGAAAATCTGTCAAATTCATATTCATTATTTTCAGGAAAGAGTGATGCAAAGTATTTCAACAGCATCAAGCATCTCTACACGTTGCACGATTCTAATGCTTCAATTACGATTGATGGGCTTCTGAATATTGATTATCGCCAAACTTCGAAGCAAAATGAGCGAGCAGGATTTGTAGAGTTTGGAGGACGCGCACGGGGAACGTTTGCAAATCGTTTTGGTTTTTATTTGCAAGGTACAAATGCGGAATTTCGCGGTGACCGAGATGTGTTGTTACGTGATAAACGTTTGAGAGCGAATTTCAAAATATACGATACAGCGTTTCGCAATTTCGATTTTACAGAAGGATATCTTCGTTATGATGCTGATATATTTTCGTTTCAACTCGGAAGAGAAAGAATATTATGGGGAAGTGGAATCGGTGAACGACTGATTCTTTCTGACCATCCTCCTCAATTCGATTTTGTTGTATTCAAAACACAGTATCAATGGTTGCAATACAATTTTCTACACGGATGGATTTTACCTTCGAAGAGTTCATTAATTTTTTTACCGCAAACGAATGATTTTGAACGCACGCTTGCTGATAAATACATCGCTGTTCACCGTATCGGAATTACGTTCTCGCGATATTTTGATTTCGGTATAAATGAAATGGTAATTTACAGTAATCGTTCGGTGGATGCGGCATATCTCAATCCGTTTATTTTTTTTGAATCGGTGCAACGCGCGCGAAAAGAACGCGACAATACATTTTTAGTTTTCGATTTGAAAAGTTCGTTGTTCGATAATTTTCAAATACGTTCTTCTCTGATGTTCGACGATATCAATTTCAAAACATTCGGAACAAATTCTTGGGATAATCGTTGGGCAATGCAAGGAGGATTCCTGTTTGCAGAGCCGTTCACTCTTGAAAATACGATGTTCCGATTTGAATACACACGCATTGAGCCATATGTTTTTTCGCACGGGCGTTCGCGGGAAAATAATTATTCGCACGATGGCTATGTACTCGGAACTTCATTGCAACCGAATTCAGAAAATTATTTTATTGAAATAGAGCATCAAGCGGATGAAGATTGGAGTAATTCTGTTCGAATGAATGTTTCTCGGCACGGAAAGAATATAGATTCTGCGAACGGAAATTATCGCAATGTTGGCGGAGATTTTTTGCTTCCCCACAGAAAATACGACGCGGAAAAAGTAAAATTTCTGGACGGTCGCATGGAAAAAAACATTCATATTGAGTTTGTATCAAAGTATGAATTTATTCGCGATTATTTTGTAGAAGTTCAATATGCGTTTTCCAAAAATTCTTTTCAAGAAAAAAATATACATCTGTTTCACTTCGCAGTGAGAATGGATTTGTGATTGCATCTTCTTTGCATTTCACTCAAGTTTTGAATAAATTTTGCCTTCAATTTTTTAACCCCAAAACAACAAAGGAACTTATGTCATTAACCCTCGGAGATAAAGCCCCTCATTTTACATTATTCGATGCCGATAAAAAAGAACGCTCGCTTTCAGAATTTATGGGAAAGAATACCGTTCTCGCATTTTATCCCGGCGCATTTACCGGCGTTTGCACAAAAGAAATGTGTGCATTGCGCGATTCGTTAGCAAACTTCAATTCACTCAATGCACAAATAGTAGGAATTAGCGTAGATGGACCATTTGCAAACAAAGCATTCGCAGCGCAAAACAATCTCACATTTCCACTGTTGTGCGATTTTAATCGTAATGTTTCAAAATTATACTGTGGAACACACGATGATTTTATTGGTGTTCAGGGATATTCCGTTTCTAAACGCGCAGTCTTTATACTCGATGAAAATGGAACAATAAAATATGTTTGGATTTCTGAACAACCGGGAATTGAGCCGCCGTACGTAGAAATAACAAAAGCAATTACTTCATCGTAGATTTATCCGTTCTCATCAGTATAATCAACGTCGCGTTTTGTTTAAATATTTTGGAAAAAAAAACGTACTGCGTTGAACTTGTTGTGATGCACGTATCCTTCATAAATAATTTCTAAAACAAAATTTCTCATCCAACTATTATTTTCAATAAATTATGTATTCACTTATTGGTAAAAAAGCCCCTTCGTTTTCTGCAAACGCAGTAATCAACGGAGGGAATATCGTCAAGAATTTTTCATTAGAGCAATATCTTGGTAAAAAACATATAGTGTTTTTCTTTTATCCGAAAGATTTCACATTCGTTTGTCCAACGGAACTTCACGCATTTCAGGAGAAACTTTCTGAATTTGAAAATCGTAATGTAGTCGTTGTTGCATGCTCAACGGATACAGAGCAATCGCATTGGGGATGGTTGCAGGTTCCGAAAGCACAAGGCGGAATACAAGGAATCACGTATCCGATTGTTGCTGATACAACAAAAACTATCTCTGCAAATTACGGAGTGCTCGATGGAGATTTTTTCGTGAACGAACAAAACGAATTCACTTCTGATGGTTCGATGGTCGCCTTTCGGGGATTATTTCTGATTGATAAAAATGGAATTGTGCGTCATTTGCTCATCAATGATTTTCCGTTAGGACGCAGTGTTGATGAAGCGTTGCGAATGGTTGATGCATTGCAATTTACCGAAGAACACGGTGAAGTTTGTCCTGCAAATTGGACGAAAGGGAAATCCACATTGAAAGAATCGCACGATAGTGTTGCGAATTATCTTGCAAAACATTGATGGTGTACTTAACACGCAAAGAACAATTCGCTGCATCGCATCGTCTTTTCAATCCGAAATTTTCTGATGAAAAGAATTTTGAAGTGTTTGGCAAATGCGCAAATCCCAACGGACACGGACATAATTACGATATCGAAGTAACCATTGTCGGCGAACCTGATGCAGAAACGGGAATGATTTTGGATTTGAAAAAACTTTCTGACATCATCAAAAAAGAATTGTTGGAAAAAGTTGACCATAAACATTTAAATCTTGACGTTGATTTTTTGCATGGAATAATTCCAACAGCGGAAAATCTTGCAAGAGAATTTTGGAAAATACTTGAGCCGAACATATTTCCGGGAAAGTTGTATTCTATTGTACTTGCAGAATCCGGAAGAAATATTGTTACATACAAAGGTGAGTAAATTATTTTCACATTACTGATTTCAATACCACTGTGCATATAGAACTTTCAGCAGAAAAGCAACGGCGAATAGAACGTTTGAAAGATGTTATTCATCAATTGCTTCAATTGATTGGAGAAGAACCAACGCGCGAAGGATTATTGAATACACCGTATCGGGTTGCAAAATCTCTGCTTTTTCTTTCAAGCGGATATGAACAAGATGTTCAGAAAATTCTTAACAATGCAATATTCGAAGAAAAGTATAACGAAATGGTAATTGTGAAGAATATTGATTTCTTCAGTATGTGTGAACATCACGTACTTCCGTTTTATGGAAAGGCGCATATCGCATACATACCGAACGGAAAAATTGTTGGGCTTTCAAAGATACCGCGTATCGTAGAAATCTTTGCGAGGCGTTTACAAGTGCAGGAACGAATGACGCAACAAATTGCAGATACGTTGTTTGATTCATTAAATCCCGATGGAGTTGGAGTTGTCATCGAAGCGCGACATTTATGTATGATGATGCGAGGAGTGGAAAAACAAAATTCCGTTGCAATAACAAGCGCGATGCTTGGTTCGTTTCGTGATGATGAGCGAACGCGAAATGAGTTTCTGAACTTGATAAACATTAAACTTTCGTAGTTGGTAAATTCCAAATTACAGAGAGCAAATTTCAAATAAATTTAAAACTCAAAAAACAAATTGTCATTGCGAATCCTGATGTATTGTGATGAAGCAATCTCCAGTTTGAAATTTGTTCTTTGGATTTTATTTGAGATTTGGAATTTTTATTTCACACAATGAAACATCATAAAAACAAAGTACTTGCATTTCGTCCCGTAGTGTGGATTACCGGTGCAAGCAGAGGAATTGGAAAAGAACTTGCGAAACAATTTGCCTCCATTGGATGTATCGTTGCTCTTTCTTCCCGCAATGAAAAAGAATTGCTGAAACTTGAAAAAGAAATTGTTTCCGTTGATGGAATTGCAAAAAGCTTTCCATGCGATATTACGACGGTAAAATCTGTTTTTCAAATTCACAAAAAAATTCAAAAAGAATTGGGAGAAATTGAAGTTCTTATCAATAATGCAGGCGTTACCGTTTTCAAATCATTAGAAAAAACTACTGTAAAAGAATTTGATGAAGTTTTTGCTGTGAATTTGCGGGGAATGTTTTTGTGTATGAAAGTAGTTCTCCCTTCGATGTTGAAAAGAAAAAAAGGATGGATTTTCAATATACTATCTACTGCGTCGAGAACAACATTTATCAATAGCGGAGCGTATTCTGCTTCGAAAGCGGGAGGGATGATGTTGGGAAATGTTTTACGGGAAGAAGTGCGCAATAAAAATATTTGTGTTGTCAATGTTTTTCCCGGCGCTACTAAAACGAAAATGTGGAATGAAGCAGATAGAAAAAAATATTCTTCACGAATGATGTCGCCAAAATCAGTTGCTGAATCTGTATTGCAAGTTTATCGTTTTCCATCCGATGTTGTGTGTGAGGAAATAGTTCTGCGACCGATAAAAGGTGATATATAATTGATGGCAATGCTTGTTTGCAGCGAAAAATAAACACATTAACAAGCGGAAGAACTCATATCAAGAAAGTGCAAATTCAACCTACCTATTCTAATAATTTGTTGCAAAAGACTGATATGATAAGTGGAGCAGTGGATCGTTCATTCAAAGGTGGAAAGAAGAAAAATTTTGAGTATCGAAAATTAACTGCACATAGAGAAATTTATGTTCAATTATTGTCCAAATAAGAATAATAAATCCAAATCCAATCCCGCAGAGGAACGCGCCCCAACACAGGTGACAGTTCGGATTTTGGTTGTTTTCCATAACAAGTATAATGAATGAACGGTAATTGAGAAATAAAACTCCTAAAATTCAGAATCGAAGAATTTATTAATGCATCTACGAAAACTTTACTATACCATTGAGCAATTTGCATCCATTGAATATAAAAGCGATGTAGAACTGCTTTCTCACGTATTGAAAAATATTGTCCGCAACGAAGATATTCAAATTAAGGGAGGACGCCTTTGGAAATTTGACGCGCGAAAAGGAGTATATTGTTTAATTGCGCAAGTCGGTGAAATTGACCGCGTTCGGAATAATTTTGAATTGAGTGCTCTTGATTATCCTATGTTTCTCGACCTCGTGAATAAGCGAACAATATTAGCAACGGAAACGAACAAATATTTACGACGAAAAGGTATTTACAAATATTCAGCGACAGGCGTTGGAGAAGTTGTAAAGTGGAAAAAACATTCTGTGTTTCCGTATGTGCTTGCATTCAATTCGGAGTACATCAACGAAGCAATGTTGCAAACGATGAATGTCATCGGAAGTTCGCTTACGTCAATATTGCAGAAAAGAAAAAACGAACGCACGGCGAAAGAATTTGAACGCGATTTAGACCAAGCGCGCATCATTCAGCGACGAATTCTTCCTGAACACGAATGCACATTTCATAACTACAATTTATACGGGATTTCAATTGCAGACCGCGTTGTCGGCGGAGATTTTTTTGATTACGTTCAGAGTGATGAAAGCGACAGATTAGCAATTATGATTGGCGATGCGGCGAGTAAAGGGCTTTCTGCTGCTGCGCAAGCGTTATATACTTCGGGCGCATTGCGAATGGGAATTGTTCATCAAACAAAAATTTCCGTATTGCTTTCGCGTACAAATAAACTTTTAAACAAAACATTTGCTGATGAACGTTTTGTCTCACTTTTTTTTGGAGAACTCACGAACGATAAAAACGGTTTGCTTGTGTATTCGAACGCTGGTCATAACAATCCGGTATTACTGCATACACATAAACAGAAAGTTGAATTTCTCGAAACAACAAGCCAAGTATTAGGTCCATTTCCAGAAGCACATTTTCAGACAGAAAGTACACTGATTCATCCGAATGATATATTGTTATTGTACACCGATGGTATCATTGAAGCATCAAATGATGAAGGAAAATTTTACGGAGAGTCTCGGCTAATTGAAAAATTGTTTGAACTGCAAAAATGTTCGGCAAAGGAAATTTGCCAGTTGACAATAGAAGACGTGGAAAAATTCAGTGCAAACGGAAGCGCGTCGGACGATAAAACAATTGTCATTGTAAAACGAGAAAAATAGTTTTTTCTCGTACAAAAAAAAGCGAAGTAATAAACTTCGCCTTTGATAATGCTATAGTTCGTTCGTTTCTTTTTTGTCTTTGAATATCTTGAATTTGTATTGAAAGTCTTTGAACTTGTCGTTGAAGTTGTCTAATTGATAATGGAATCCGTCGTACATTCCGTGAAACTTAGGGAACCGAAAATTAAAGAATCGAAATCGTTTGCCGCATTTTTCTTTACCGCAACAATTTGAAGAAAAATCGTTATCCTCTACTTCCATTCTCAGTGTTACGGATGTACCTTTTCTCCAAATATTGAAGTTGATTTCTTTACCATAGTTTTTCTTGAATTGCTTGTGCAAGTCTGCAATTTCGTCAATGTTCTTTCCGCCGATTTTTGTTATTACATCACCGGCTTTAAAACCTGCTTTTGCTCCGTCGCTTTCTTTTTCAACTTCAGAAACCAACACTCCTTCATTGTTTGGAACATTCAAGAATTCTGCAAGTTGTTCGTTGAGTTCCATAATGGATACTCCGTTGAATTCGTTTTGTTCCATCATTGAAAACATTGCGTGCGGCGCAAAATTTTCCATACATATTTCTGCACTTTCGTCGTCGTCGTTTTCTTCTTCGTCTGAATCATTACTTTCATCAGAAGAAGAAAATTCGCCGAGTTTGACTGTAAAGGTTTTTGTGTCTTTTCCTCGAACTACATCAATCGTTGCTTCCGAATCTGCTTTATTCTTTCGAACGATTTCTGAAAGTTCATCTGCGTCATCTATGTCGTTGCCATTGAATTTTACAATAACATCACCCTCGTTTATTCCCGCTTTATCTGCGGGACTATTTTCGATAACTTCAAAAACGTATGCTCCGTTGTTCACGGAAAGTTCATTATTTTCAACAAGTTTTTTGGAAACATCTCGAATATACACACCGAGCCATCCTTGATTACCTGCTCGAACAATAACTTTTTTCTCGATTTTTTTTTGTGCAAGCGATTGCGGCGGTATAACTGAGAAAACCAAAGCAATCATTAAGAACGTAAATGTTTTACGGTACATAAATATTAACTCCGTATAGATTTGATTGTAGAAAAAATATGTAAATTTGACTTCACTCAAACTAAAAAAGTTGGAAAGTAGTTCCCGAGGTAAATAGTATAGAAAAAAATTGTATTCCTTTTCATTTTCGCA
>VGWC01000076.1 GCA_016873775.1 Ignavibacteria bacterium
TCTTTCTCCATCTGCATCTTCATTGCGTTTCTTCATCGCCGAAAGTTCAACGGAAGTTTTTTCGAGCAACGTTTCATCATACATCGCAAACATTTTTTGAATTGCGAAGCCGACATTTTCCGGTTCGGTAATAGTCATCACGGGAACACCGCTCGGCATTCTCAAGGTGGAAAAAATATCCGCGCCGCCAAATCTATCAGAATACGGCGGGCAAGCAATCACTGGAAATTTTGTGTTCGCCGCTGTTACGCCGGAAAGTCCGTTACTTCTCCCCGCAACCGTTACATACACAAGCGGCTCGATACTTGCGTCATATTCCTTGAGCATTTTCGCAAGTCGTTCCGGTTCTTTATGCGCAGAACAAATTCTATACTCATTCGGAATGCCGCGCTTGTTCAATTCACTCAGAATTTTTTTGCAATGTTCATCATCTGCGGGACTTCCGGCAATGAGCGCAACAAAATAACCTTTGATAATTCTGTTCGCTTTCAAATTGTTGCATAATCGTCGCGGTGAAAATTCAGTAGAAGGAATAAATTCTTTTCCGAGAAGTTGTTCGTACAGTTCAATGTAACGCAATGATGTGTTGATACGCATTTCTTCCGTCAGTATCGGCGCGTTGTTGCCGTGAATATCATAACCGCTTTCGATAAGTTGCTGGCGTAAAAATTCTTTCGACAATTCTTTTTGCGATTTATTTTCTTTGAACAGTTTTTCATACGAATCCGCATACCAATACCGTGATGAATCCGGCGTGAGAATTTCATCAATCACCATCAGGTTTCCCTTCGCATCCATTCCCCATTCAAATTTTGTATCCACGAGAAGTAAATTTCTGCTCGCGGCAAATTGTTCACCAAAGCGAAACAATGCAAACGATTTCTCTTTGATTGTTTTCAGTTGCTTAACCGAAACAAGTTTTTGTTTCACAATTTCATCTTCGGAAATATCTTCATCGTGCCCCGTGTCGGCTTTTGTTGTCGGCGTAAAAAGTAATTCTTTGAGTAGCTCGTTGCGTTTGTTGTGTTTCAGATATTTTGCGAGAGGAATACTGCATTTTGTTTTTTTGCCGTCATCGAAATAATCGCGCGCCATACTTCCCGTAATGTACGCGCGGACAATCGCTTCGATTTTAAACGGCGATGCTTCCTTCACCAAAAACGCATTGACATCGGGAGAGGCGAGATGTGCATTCGGGACAATGGATTTTGTTTGTTCGAGAAAGTGCGCTGCAATCTCGTTGAGGATTTGTCCCTTGAACGGAATTGTTCCGAGAACATAATCGAACGCGGAAATTCTATCGGTCGTAATCATCAATCGCTTATCGGCGAGAGAATAATTTTCTCTCACCTTTCCGCGATAATAATTTTTCTTCGTTACGAGTTCGGGAATGAACGCGCTGTCGAGTGTTTTGTTGAGTTGCTTCTGTATAATATTTTGTAATTCGTGTTTGTTCATGTTCAATTTAAGTTTGGAGTAGTACTTGTCATTCCGTGCTTGTCACGGAATCCATTTATGCTATTAACTTTGGAAATAAATCCAACCACTCTGGATTTTCTTTTTCTATCAATTCTACTTTCCATTGTCGTCGCCATTTCTTTATTCGCTTTTCTCTTGTGATTGCTTCACGAATATCTAACCATTCTTCAAAATACACAAGGTTGTGAACGTTATACTTTTCAGTAAATCCTTTGACGATATTTCGTTTATGTTCATCAACTCTGCGAATCAAATTATTTGTAACACCAGTATAAAGTGTTCCGTTTTTCTTACTTGCTAAAATATAAACGTAGTACCGTTTTTCCATTTATACATTTCTTGTTCAATTGTCATTCCCGCGAAAGCGGGAATCCAATACAGTTTTCATTTCTCTTTTTCAGCCAAAATTTGTTTTGCCTCTTTCAAATCTATCTTTGCTTTATGTCCGTGCTTCTCAAGTAAATTTAAAAGATTTCCACCGTTGAGTAGAGTCAATGGTTTTCCTTTTGCAAACTCATAAGCGTCAGGCCCATAATCAGAAGTTGCAACAAGAATTCCTTTAGTTGCACCTTCATTCATTACCGTTCCAAAAAGGTCTCTTACTGCAGAGACTCCAACTGTATTTGTGTAACGTTTTGCTTGTATTACAATTTTACCTCCACGAATTGGGTCAGGGTCAAAAGCAACAGCATCAACTCCTCCATCTCGACTTGCTTGTGTTACTTTTACTTCTCCGCCAGTTTGTTTGAACTCTTTTTCAAACAACTCTCGTATCAAATGTTCAAAATCTTCCCAATCCATTGCGGCAAGATTTGTGGTATTATCTAAAGAATTAGCAACTTCATATGAAGAAATAAATCTTTTATCTTCTCGATTTATTTGAAGTACAGGCGCAATCGGAGTTATAGAATGAAGTTTTGAGCTTCCAATACCTTTTAGCGTTTTAAAACAAGTTTTCGGTTCAATCTTTGAGAGGTCAATTGATTGAAATTCTTCTTTGCTGGTTTGCAAGGAAATTATGCACGCATTGATTGGCTTTCCAGTTCCTTTATCTATCGATTCAACCCAACCATTAAACACAATAGATTTTATTGCCCCAGCGACATCTGCTTCGAACAACTCGTGAATTGTTCGCAAACAAATTTGGTAAACTACACTATCATAAAGTTTGTTAAGCGTTGCTTCTGGCAAAAAAACTTCAACTTCTTCATCGCGGGATTGATTATACTTTACCTCTTTAATTTTTGGTAAACCTTCTTGTATCGGTAAAGAATAATCAACTATTAAGATTTGAGATTCTGAATTATAATCAAGTTCAAACTCTTGTGGAAAATAATCTGGATACTTGGAATTCGATAAAACCATCTCGCAATAATCTACAATAGCATCTCTATTTTTACTAATGTATTCTTCTTTTCTCTTTTCAATTAGTTCATTTTTCTCCTTTTGATTATTCAAGAATTCCAATTTTTCTACTTCCCACATTTGCAATTCTAATTGATACTCTTCTATTATTTTATTCGTTTCATCCTCGAATTGTTTGTTTCGTTCTTCATTTAGCTTAATTACTTCTTCTTTTTCTATTACCCATTTTTCATAGTCCAATTTAAAATTATTTTTTGCTTCATCTAATTTTCTTTGTCTTCTTGACGATGATACTTTATCAAGAAAACCAAACTCTGGTTGATATTTGAAACCAGTCTCTTTTGGCTCCCATGGAAAATATAATAATTTCGGTTTTGTCAATAATACAGGTTTAAGGGGTTTTGGTTTTGTAAAATCTGACCGATCTTTAAGAGTTTCCCAGATAATTGCATCGTTTATCGAAAGAGTATGATCTAAAATATTTTCTAATTCTCCAATTGCTTGTTGTGCTTCTTCTGTTTTTTCTCTTGCCTCAAGGTTTTGTATTTTTTTTGCCCACATCTCGTTCCAAGTTGCTAATTGAGCTTCTGCCTTTTGCTCAACGATATATTTATCTGAACCTCTGATAAGGCGATATTTGTTCAATCCTTTGTGTCTTACTTCTATTTGCCACATAATTTCAAATAATATTTTTTATTTACGATTGTTTTCTATATCGGTAATTTGGATTCCCGCTTTCGCGGGAATGACAAGTTGGTAGTGGTCGTTGTTTTATCAATCTTTCATCCTAAAAATGCGCAAAGCATCGTTCTCCCGTAATTGCAAGCGCAATGTTGTGTTCGTTTGCGGCTTTGATAATTTCTGCATCGTTGATAGAGCCGCCGGGGAAAATAATTGCAGTTACTCCTTCTTTCGCAACAGCATCAATAGAATCTCTGCTTGGGAAAAAAGCATCGCTTGCCATCGCGAAACCAACGAGTGAATGTCCTTTTTGTTTTGCTTTTGCAATTGCTTGTTCCACTGCACCGATGCGTTCTTGTTGTCCCGTGCCAATTGCAATTGTAATTCCATTGTTTACAAACACGATTGCATTCGAGCGAACATTGATTGTTATGTACCACGCTGTAAGCATATCTTCAATTTCTTTTTCCGTTGGAAATCGTTTGATGGAAACATCACCAACTCCGGCATCGAGAATAAGGTTTTCTTTTGAACGAATAGAAGTTACAAATGGAATTTCCAACGCAACCGAACCATCGGCAAACATTTTCGGTACGATGAAATCTTTCACATCGTCGCCATCAAATTTTGGAAGTGAATCGAGATGTGAAAATGTAACAATGCGAATATCTTTGTTCACTCCGTAGCGTTTTGTATTGTGAAGAATCTCGAGCGCTTCATCATTAAACGAAGGCGCGGCAACAACCTCAAAAAAACTTTTCATTATTTCATCCGCTGTTTCAGCATCAACATTTGTATTCAACACAATCACTCCGCCAAATGCAGCACGCTCATCGCAATTTCTCGCTTGTTGAAATAATGTTTTGAGCGAAACGTTTTTATTCTGTTGAACTGCAACTCCGCTTGGGTTCAAATGTTTCATAATCGTAACAGCGGGTTGCGGAAAATATTTTAAAATTTGCAGTGCGTGTTCAATGTCTTGTAAGTTGGTAAGCGATGGTCCGCCTTTTCCCATTTTCAAAAATCGCAATGAACCAAGCGGAGTGTTTTCATTTCCGACTTCTTTATAAAATGCGCACGGTTGATTGGGATTTGTTCCGTACCGCATCGGAAAAATATTTCCGTCGTTATCATTCCATTTGACACGGGAATATTTTTTCATTCCATTTCCGAAATTCATTTCAATGAATTCCGGAAATTGTTCGCTCGCAGTTGCCGTGCGATAAACTTTTTTGAGATTGGAAATATCAGTGGGCATTATTCTTTGATTTGATACAACAAGTTATCGTCAACATTGAAGAAGAGCGGTGCAATGAGGATTTTTGGATAACGAAATCGCAAACGCTGCGCTTCACCAAGAACAAAATCAATCTCATTGCCGATTTCAAATTGCGGTGCGTGATGCCAAAAATGTTCTTCTGCATCGTGGCGACTCCATCCTGCGTTTTCCACAAGTCCTTTGATAAAATTTTCTTTGCGCGAAATCAAATTCACCATTCCACAATTGTTATGGCAAATAAGCGCAAACGCTTTTACATCGCCGATGGAAATTGCGTACGAAACTTTGAATTCATTGTTCCGAAAATTTGCTCCGCCGCTTCGTAAAATAAATGCGAAGTTATTCGGAATGTGCAACTGCTTGCGATTATCCATACACATCCCAACAAGTAATTCTGCTTTTTCATACGGCACAAATTCTTTGTCGAGATTGTGATATTCGAGAAGTTTTTCAACCGGTGTGTTGTGATAGTGAGAAAAAATATCTTTCTGTGTTCTAACTGTTATTAAACGTTCCATTGTGAGAATACATTATTCGATTGGTGAACGAAGTTTTACTGGCGTTGAAACTTTTTTTCGAAGTTTGAGATTGAGCATTTCGACAAAAACGGAAAATGCCATTGCAAAATAGATATACCCTTTTGAAATGTGTTGGTCAAATCCTTCTGCGATGAGAGTTACTCCAATGAGAAGGAGAAAACTTAACGCAAGCATTTTTACTGTCGGATGGCGTTCAACAAAATTACTGATAGAAGTAGCAGAGAGCATCATAAAGAGTACTGCAACAATTACGGCGGTAATCATAATTCCAATTTGATTTGTCATTCCGATTGCAGTGATAACAGAATCGAGAGAAAAGACAATATCGAGCATCGTGATTTGAATGATAACGTTTGCGAAGGAATATGCTACGATTTGTGTTGTTGATTCTGCGCCTTCGAGTTTTGCGTGAATTTCATGCGTACTTTTTGCAAGAAGAAATAATCCACCGAGAATAAGAATCAGATCACGTCCTGAAATTTCATTTCCCCATACGCCAAAAAGCGGAGATGTAAGTTTCATTACCCATGTTAGGGAAAAAAGAAGTGCGACGCGCATAATCATTGCAAGCGCAAGTCCGATGATACGCGCTTTCGGTTGCTGTTCAGTTGGAAGTTTTCCCGTGAGAATAGAAATGAAGATAATATTATCAATGCCCAAAACGATTTCAAGCGAAGTGAGCGTGAGTAGCGCAATCCAGAATTCTGATGTAAAAAGTAATTCCATAGAAGTAAACATTATTTCATTTTTTCGTCAACGGGTTCCCACAATTCAATTTTGTTTCCTTCCGGGTCCATTATCCAGCCGAATTTTCCGAAATCGTATTCTTCAAATTTGTCAATTACTTCAACACCTTCTTCGCGCAGTGTTTTCAATAACTCCGTAAGATTTTCCACGCGATAATTGATCATCGTTTCTTTTGTGCTTGGAAGAAAATAGTCTGTCTCTTTTTTAAACGGATTCCAAACCGTAGTTCCTTTTATATCCGGATTATCTACATCGCGCCACTCGAACATTGCTCCGTACGGGTCGCTTTCAATTCCTAAATGTTTGCGATACCATTCTTTTTGTTGTTGAATATCATCGCATTTGAAAAATATTCCACCGATTCCTGTTACACGTTTCATAAGATTTTAGTTTTGTTGTTTATAATATATGTTTCAAAAAAATTCGTTTTATAATTCATCATCACGCACGCGATAGCAACACGAAATTCTTCGTTCAACATTACAAACACTTCTTCGCATAAATTTTTCGGAGTCGAAGATTGTAAAATAATTTCTCTCGGTTCACCAACAAATGATGGAAGTGGGTTTATATATTCACCGTTGTATGTCGAAATATATTTTGCATTCCCTGTTTGTAATTGAACATAAAAAAATAATCTTTCTTCTCGCCCATTGTCATTTCGTTTTAAAATACTGAAAGTACATTCACTACCGGTTTCGCTGATACAAGCGGAAATACGCGGTGTGAAATGCGGTTCATCGGGTTCATAAGTCCAATGCGTTAATGCTTGTTGCAAAATATCTTTTGTGTTTCGACTTCGTTTCTCTGCGCTCAACACTACGTTATCAATTGTTTCAATGATTGAACTCGTTTGTTTTCCATTGCTGACGACGATTCCTTTTTTCCACCACATTGCCGGATAAATGAGTAGTTCTCTGTCGCCTTTATTTACAATAGTTTCGTCCGTTGGAACAACGAATATTGTTTTTTCTTGTTCATCGAGAATCAATTTTCTTGCGTGACTTGATTCTGAACGTCCCGTAAGTGCATACAGTGCAAAAACATTTTCGTCAATAGTTTTTCCAACGATGATAATTCTACCGGGGTAATTTTCAAGCATTGTTTGCCACGAATTTCACGGAATGTTTTTTATACGTTTACACTCGATTCGATTGAAGATATATTTTCATACTTCTTCAATTTCGGTTTCACAACGTCATTCAGATATTCTTCCACTTGATGTTCTGCTCTTCCGGCAAAAAGATTTGGATTCTGTGAAAGCGAATCGAGTTCTTCTTGTGCGATTGGAATTTCTTTATCCATTGCGATAAGTTCAAACAAAGAATTTTCTTCACCCTCAAGTTTCATTTTCTTTGCAACTTCTTTCGAATGCATTTTTATTCGCTCGTGAATTTCTTGTCTGCTTTTTCCTTTTGCAACTGAACGCATCAAAATTTCTTCCGTTGCAAGAAAAGGAAGTTCACGTTGTAAATGTTTTGCAATTTGTTTTTCATACACAACTAAATTACTCGTAATGTTTGCATATAAAATCAGCACAGCATCGGCAAGCAAAAAAGATTCGGGAATATCAATGCGGCGAATTGCAGAATCATCAAGCGTTCGTTCGAGCCATTGATTGGCAGCGGTTTGATATGCGTTTGTTGGTTTTGTAAATAACATTCGCGCCAAACTTGTCATTCGTTCGCAGCGCATCGGATTGCGTTTGTAAGCCATTGCCGATGAACCTGTTTGCGACTTTTCAAACGGCTCTTCCATAATTTGCAAGTTGGAAAGCAAACGCAAATCTACAGCAAATTTGTGCGCGCTTGTTCCGATTCCCGCGAGTGTTTCCAAAACTTTTGCATCAACTTTGCGCGGATATGTTTGTCCCGTTACAAAATATGTTGCATCAAATCCTAATTCTTGCGCAACACGTTTATCGAGTTCTTTCACTTTTTTTTCATCACTGTTGAAAAGTTGTAAAAATGTTGCTTGCGTTCCCGTTGTTCCTTTGATACCGCGTGCTTTCAAAATTTTGTCTTCGACAAATTCGAGTGAATCCAAATCGAACAATAAATCTTGAATATAGAGCGTTGAGCGTTTTCCGATTGTTGTCGGTTGTGCCGGTTGATAATGCGTGTAACCAAGCGTAACAAGTCCTTTGTGTGTTTCGGAAAATTGAACAAGATTTCGCAACACGCCGATAAGTTGTTCTTTTATGAATTGCAATGCGCGTTTTATTTGCCAGAGTTCTGCATTGCAAACAATATCACAACTCGTTGCGCCGAGATGAAGAATCGGTTCTGCATTGGGACATTGTTTTCCGAATGCAAACACGTGACTCATTATATCGTGGCGAATTTCTTTTTCCTTCGCTTCGGCGACATCGTAATTGATGTTCGTTGCAAATTGCTTCAACTCATCAATATGTTCTTTGCGAATGGAAGTTAAACCAAGTTCCATTTGCGTTTCAGCGAGCGTTATCCAAATTGTTCGCCAGAGTTCAAATTTTGTTTGCTCGGAAAATAATTCCACCATTCGCTTCGATGAATAGCGAGTGATGAGTGGGTTTTGGTATGTGTTGTAATTCACGTTTTTATTTTTTCAACTTCGTGCCTTTGTGTTTTCGTGGCAAATAATAAAAACCACTAAGACACGAAGAACACTAAGGTTCACTAAGTAATTTATTTTGACTCAATATACATTCCGTTATTATAAATCCCCATTGCTTTTCCTTTCAGCTTCCATTTATCGAACGGAGAGTTTTTGGATTTCGATTTGAATTGCTGCACATCTACAGTCCATTCTTTTTTTGCATCAATCAACGTGAAGTTTGCCTTTTCTCCGACTTCAATTTTTATTTCATGAAGTGAAAGAATTTTTCTCGGATTCACAGAAAGTTTATCAATTAATTGTTTCCACGTAAGAGTTTTTGTTTCGATTAGTTTTGTAACACAAAGTCCAATCGTTGTTTCAAATCCAACAATACCAAACGGCGCATAAATATATTCCACATCTTTTTCGTCAATTGAATGCGGCGCGTGGTCAGAGGCAATCACATCAATTGTTCCGTCATGCAAACCAACGAGCAACTCATCTACATCATCTTGTGTTCGCAATGGCGGATTCATTTTTGTATTTGTATTGAACGAACGAACTTCCTCATCCGTCAATGAAAAATGATGCGGCGTAACTTCGCAACTTACGTTTAACTTTTTCTTCTTTGCTTGCCGCATTATTTCAATTGATTCTTTCACACTCAAATGCGCGGCGTGGTATTTTCCTTTTACATATTCAACAATTTGCACATCGCGTTGCAACATTGTCGTTTCTGCAAGCCGCGGAATTGCTGACATTCCCAGCGTAGTCGAAATAAATCCTTCATTTATTACACCTTTTCCCGCAAGCGATTTATCTTCGCAATGTTGAATAAACGGCAAATTATACATTGAGCCGTATTCCAAAATTCTTCGAACCAAATCTGCATTCTCCACCGGACTTCCATCATCAGAAAGAGCGACAGCACCGGCTTCGGCAAGTTCTGCAATGGGAGAAAGTTCTTTTCCCTCGCGTGATTTCGTAGCAGCAGCAATCGGAAATACTTCAACGGCAGGAACACTTTTTCTCGCTTGCGATTTTATATATTCAACTGTTGCGGCAGAATCAACAGCGGGATTTGTATTCGGCATACAAGCAACAGCAGTAAATCCGCCGTTCGCCGCAGAGGTTAATCCCGTTTCGATTGTTTCTTTGTGCTCGTATCCCGGTTCGCGTAAATGCGTGTGCATATCGCAAAATCCCGGCGCGAGAATAATTCCGTTGCAATCAATCACCCGCGTATTTTTCTCTGTAGAAATTTTCTTTGCAATTTTCTTGATGTTCCCGTTTTCAACAAGCACAGAAGTTATTTCATCTGTTTTTGTCAACGGGTCAATGACGTGAGCGTTTTTGAATAAGTATGATGAATTCATTTTCAATCTAAAATCTAAAATGTAAAATCTAAAATTTCAATTTGCTTTTCCTTTTGTTCCCAACAAGAAAAGTATTCCCATTCTCACCGCAACGCCGTTCAACACCTGATGGAGAATAAACGAATGTTCACTATCCGCAACGTCAGCAGAAATTTCTACGTCGCGATTGATTGGACCGGGATGTAAAATCGTAATCGGCTTTCGCGCTTTTTCCAAACGCTTTTTTGTTACGCCAAAATATTTATTGTATTCTTCATTCGATGGAAACAACACCGCGTGCAATCGTTCGCGTTGAATACGCAGCACGTTCAAAGCATCAACATTCGGAATCACGTCGTCAATGTTGTGAAACACTTCCACGCCAAGTTGCTCGATGAATTTCGGCATCATGGTTTTAGGTCCGCACAAAGAAACTTTTGCACCCATTGTTTTCAGTCCGTAAATATTGGAAAGCGCAACGCGGCTATGAGAAATATCGCCGACAATGCCCACGCGCAAACCATCGAGCGTTCCGAATTTTTCCCGCAGCGTCATCATATCGAGCAATGCCTGCGTGGGATGTTCGTGCGCTCCGTCTCCCGCATTGATAATTGTTGCGTCTGAAATGCGCGTGAGAAACAACGGAACTCCCGGCGATTCGTGGCGCACAACAATCATATCAATTTTCATCGCTTCGATATTTTTCACCGTGTCTTTGAACGTTTCGCCTTTACTCACGCTGCTTCCCGACGCAGCAAAATTCACTACGTCAGCAGAAAGTCGCCGCTCGGCAAGTTCAAATGCAATGCGCGTGCGTGTGGACGATTCAAAAAATAAATTGACAATCGTTTTGCCGTTGAGCGTCGGCACTTTTTTTATCGGACGTTCCAGCACTTCGCGAAACGACATTCCCGTATCGAGCATCAGCGTAATATCTTCCCGCGAAACATTTTCCATTCCGAGTAAATGATTGATATGAAGTTTTGGTGTTGGTGTTTCTGTCATTGAAAAAAGTAGTTGAGTAAAAAGTATGTTAGTAGTTGAGATTTTTACTTAGTGTTTCTTAGTGTTCTTTGTGCCTTAGTGGTTTTATTTTTTCACCACAAAGTCACGAAGGCACAAAGTTTCAACAAAATTTTATTTGTTTGGATAATCAATTCCTAAATCTTTTGCAATTAGTTCAAACCCACGTTCATTTTTGTACCTCTCTACGTCTATGTTTTTTATTCGTACTTTTTCCCAAGTAGAAGATTTGTCGTGGTGTTTTCGGATGAACTTTAATGGTAGTGTATAGAACTCAACATTCTGCATTCCTATTTTTGATGGACTTCCTTTTTTGTACTTTCCCATAAAGTAACCTATGTTTAAGAATGCAACAATTACGTAATCAAACGCAGAAAAAGATTTCTCTTTTACAGGAAATCCTCTATCGCAATCTGTTTGATAACGACTTTTCACTTGAATGCGAATTTGTTTTTTTGTTTTTCTTGGGTTCGGATGAATACATATTAAATCATATCCTTCATTATTTGGAGGTGCTTTGTAAGTCAAAATATTTCTCCGCATCAAATAACCTTGAACTAAAAATTCAGCTCCGTGCGAAACGACTGGTAATCGCAAAGTATTATTTATTTCTTTTTTAGTTTCCATATTTTCTTATTCTTCCTTCCTAATTCATAATTAAAACCGCGCCGTCTTCACCATCAATTTCTTTCATCGTTACTTGCACGTCGTCAGTTTTTTCTGTAGTGATTTTTGTTCCGACATAATTCGGTTCA
>VGWC01000077.1 GCA_016873775.1 Ignavibacteria bacterium
CAAACCGTTTTTATCTAACTCATCAAGAACTTCGGGAGAATAACGCCAATGTCTTCCACGCGGCGGTGACATTCCCTTCCATAAACCGCCGGTTTTTCCATTCTTCGTCTCTCCCGGTGCGTGCAGTGGGTTTGTCGTGTAACGTTTTCCTTTCGCATCAATTTTATTGAAAAGTTTTTGCGTTTGTTCTTCCGTTTGTTCCACGAGTGGCTCATTCCAAATAAAATTTTCCGACTTTGAGTAAAACAAAATCAAATCTTTGATATTACTATAACCTTTTCGTTCAAAGTTTTTGGGGTTACATTTTATTCTTGCGATGTCGTTACGGAAATTTTTCTCACCGAACACTTCATCCATAATCACTTTTACGTAATGACCAATCTTGTAATCAATGTGTAAATAGATTGAAGCGTTCTCGGACATCAACTCTCGAACAAGAAAAAGCCGCTCGCGCAAAAATTCCAAATATGCTTCGCCAACTAAATGGTCAGTGTAAGCAATCGCATCATCGTTGCTACTGCTAATCGTTGCTGTTCTATGTTTTCCACTTCGATACACAGTGTTCGTTGCAAACGGCGGGTCAGTATAAACGAAATCTATTTTTCCTTTCAAATGAAAATCACTCAAGAGCGTTTGCATTACATTCAGATTATCTCCTTTGATAAGCAAATTTTCAGAAGAAGAATCGTTATGTTTTTTTAGGAACGCTTTTGGAGTGTGTTGCAAAATATCGTTTCTATTTTTTTTGCCTTCGTAAATGAGTTCCATCGTTAGAGTTGATAAAGAAATTCTTTCAAAACTAAACTGCTCATAATGTTGTAATGCTGTCTGTGCTTGACAAGATAATTGTGCATTTTGTTCTTGCCTTCAATATAAAGAACGCCATCAAGTACTGCAATCTTTGTTGCTTTGGCAGTTCTATCTTTCAACAAATTTTTTGCGTCTTCAAATTGTGCGTTTTGATGCCCACCAAAATCAGTAAGAAATTTTGCTTCCCCAATTACATACCTTCCATTGATGCGAGCGACAAAATCTAAACCTTTTGTTCCCTTGTAGTTTAGTTTTTGTTTTGCAAACTCCATCAACTCTGCATCACTCGCATCGAGAATTGCATCGTTTTTGTTTTTAGAAAAATCTTTTGAATTCATCAATTTAAAACCCAACGTTTCTTTTTGAATCCATCTGCGAAACAACGGACCAATTTGGCGATTTGTTTCTTTCGGTTCACTGCTCTTTTCAAAAATTTCATCCAATCCCATTTCATACAAACGCGAACAAAGACGTTGAACAGTCTTTGGATTTCTCGCCAATGCAGTTTTGTCCCGTTTCAAATACGCTACGTACGAATCCTTGATAGGAAATAATTCCAATTCCAAAAGCGAAGAGAGTAACTCAACATTATTTTTTCTTTTGAATGCAATTGAAATTTTCTTCCACTTCTGCTCATCAATTTCTCTAATACCTTCGGGAATAGTCGGATAAACCTTGAAAAGTTCGTCGAGATAATTCCTTTGATTCGCAAATTGAATGCTGAGTTCCGTCCAGTAGTTCATAGTTTATCTTCTCTTTGCAATCCGCTCAAATATTCTTGCATTCCTTCATTCACAAGCATTTTATCTTCGTTTTCAAATTGCTTATAAAGTGTTGCAAGTTGTTCTTCATTTTCAGTTATATTCATTTCTTCAATTTTATTTTCCATTTTCGTAAATATTTATCAAGCGTAACAGTTAACCTTCATAATAAAATCATCCAGCAGTAATTTTACCTTATCACTTTATTTTGCTTTGTATAATGTGATAAGGTTATGAGAGCGTGTGTGGTTTTTTGTGCTACTAAGGTTTTGTTTGTCATCGGTCAGTAAAACAATGTAAAATGTTAAATGCTCAATGTAAAAATTCAGTTTCTATACGCATCTTTTCTATGTCGTATGTGAACAATATCTACTATGTTCTGCTTATCGTAAATGTGATACACAACGCGATAATCTCCAACACGGATTCGCCAAAGGTTTTCTTCACCTTCTAATTTTTTACATCCTCTTGGACGAGGTTCATTCGCAAGTTCTTCAATTCTTGGAAAAATTTTTTCTACAAATGTTGTTTCAAGGTTTTCCAATTCTTTTCGTGCAGAAGTTGCAAACGTAATCGCGTATTTAACCACGCAATTTTCCTTTTAATTGTAATTTCTTTTTTACCATTTCAAAAGATTCACGCGGCTCATCGGAACGAATGCGAGCAATCATTCCGTCATAAAAATCTTCCCAAAGGTCTTTATGTTTTTTGAGGTCAATAACAACGGCAGTTTTGTTTCCTTTGTTATCAATCATAAATGTTATTCCGGTCATAATGTTGTAATGTTTGTAATTTAGTTTCAAAAATAAATTCAGTTTCTATACGCATCTTTTCTGTGTCCAATTCTTAAAACGCGAACTTCATCATTTACAATTTCAAAGATAATTCTATAATTTCCCGTTCGTAGTTTTCTTTTCCCTTTAAACTTGCCTTTCAATACAGGAAGATACATCGCTTGTGTTGGAAGTGAACCATCAATTGTATCGAGAATTCGTTTTACTTCTTTCTTCGGAAGTCTTTCCAAATCCTTTTCGATAGCTGCATTGTATATGATTTTATACACCTAATCTTTTTCTCAGCTCTTTACTGGAAATGTATTTTGCATTTTTATCTTTTGAACGAACAAGCGCAATGTTCAAATCCTCTTGCTCTGCAAGATAATTTTCAATTGCTTTTTGTATGTGATAGGTAAGAGGGCGTTCTGTTTCTTCCGCAACTGAACCTAATTTTCTTACTAATGTTTCTTTGATGTTAATTGATAATGTAGTACTCATAATTCAATGATAATTTCTTTCAATATAAAATCTTCATTCTAAAATCTAATACCTAAAACCTATAATCTCAAATCCCCGTCAGCAAATATATTTTCTCCACTCTCTTCAAATGTCTTCCTCCTTCAAACTCTGTTGAGAGAAATACTTTTACCATTTCTTCAGCGATTTCCAATTTCGTAATTCGTGCGCCGAAGCAAAGAACGTTAGCATCGTTGTGTAACCGAGTAAGTTTTGCGCTTTCTACACTTTCACACACAGCGGCGCGAATTCCCTTGTGTTTATTTGCTACGATGGACATTCCAATTCCTGTTCCGCAGACAAAAATTCCTCGTTCGCATTTTCCATTTGTAATTGCTTCGCTTGCTTTGTGTGAGTAATCGGGATAATCAACGGAATCAGTTGAGAATGTTCCAAAATCTTCAAACGGAATATTGAGCGAAGAAAGAAGTTGTTTTACTTTTTCTTTGTATTCAAATCCAGCGTGGTCGGAAGCGAGTGCAATTTTCATTTTTATTTTTTTTGCCACAAAGACACGAAGACCCAAAAATTATTTAGTGCTTTTGTGCCTTTGTGGTGAAATCAATTATTCTTTCTCAGTCCTAACAAACATCAATTCATTTCCATCGAAACCTATGACGAAGCGAAAAATATTTTCTTTTACCAATTGAAAATCTGTTGTTCCTCGCTGAATAAATTCCAGCGCAACATTCAAACGCGATTCACTTGATATTGGAAAACCAAAACCGCCACTTATTCCGGTTTCATAAATTTTTGTGTTGTTAATGATGTAGGGATTTTTTGCGAAATGCATTCCACCGCGATATGCTATTCGTTCAAAATATGAAGCGGTGTTTTCGCGCGTTGGAAGATATTCGCAACCGGCGTTGATGCGAAAACTGTTTTCATAATTCTTTTGACGAACCGAATGAATTTCAAATTGCGACCAATGTTGAAACTGAAATTCTATTCCCGAATACCATTGTTCATTGATTTGAGAAGACATTCCAATGTTCCATCGCAACGGGATTTTCGTCGGATAATTTTCGCTTGTGTTCGTTCGACGCAACGTCGGTATATCGAAAATATCATCGCTGTCGAAATATTCAGTCGTTGTATCATTGGACGAAGAAAGAGAAATCGGCGAAGAAATATTGAGACCAAATGAAAGAGCATTTGTATAAAAAAATTGTGCGACAGAATAATACAAACCGAATGAGATTCCACTTCCCGTGTAATGTTGTTTCACTGTTGTTTTATGACTTGCAATAAGCGAAGCCGAAGAAAGAAAATTTTCTTGTTTCGTAATCGTCCCAAACGTGTAGTTGAATGAAAGTCCTGCGTGTAAATCTTCGAATAAGTGATATGAACTTCCGGCGTTCAGTTGATATAAGCCGCCGTCTCCGATGTGTTCGCTCGTGTATGGTATTCCGAGTTGCGAAGTAGAAAATCGTGTGCTGTATTTCATTTCGGTGAATGGAACGATTCCTATTCCTGCAGAAATTTTTTTCGGAGAAAAAACTGGAAATGCAATTGCAGTTCCGTTGAATGTTCCTTTGCTCAGAAAAACATTCTGTGCTGTTGTTGAACTATTCACTCCTTCGTATAAAAATTCTGTTGAAAAAATTGTTCTCGAAATTTCTCCCCACGTTGAAGGAAAAAGAATATTGAACGAGTATTTATCACGAGACGTTGCGTTTAATTCTCCAATTGCAATACTTTTCGCATGTGTGGAGGTTCGCATTTCTCCTAAACCAAATTGCGAATAGATGGAACCTTGTGCAAGGAGTGGAGAGCGGAGAACAAAGAGCATTATACTAATGATGAATGACGAATGACCAATGACTGTCATTTGTAATTTTTTGAAACCTAAAATCCTAAATTTATAATCTGTAAACTTCATTATTTTTTTCGGTATAAAATTTCTAAACGAGGACGACAAAGCGAATCGGGAGCATTGTTTCCATAGAAAGAAAATCTGTCGAGCGAATTGCTTTCCGTTTGCGCACTGATGAGCAATCCGTATTGAGCGCTTCCGTTTATCCACGATTGTATTTCTTTTTTTACATCAAAAGACATAGCGGAATAATCAGTTGTTGGAATATTTTCATACGCATTTCCCAACAGTGAGTCGGAGCTGCTTGAACGAAGTTGTTGAAATACAAGCGGCGTTGAATTTTCTTTTTCGAAAACAAATGGCAACATATTCGTTTTCAGAATAAGACGCGCTTTGAAAATCGTTGCGTTTTTGGGAAAGGATGATGCGAGAGTTCCGAATTGTAAGTACAACTTATCAGCAATGCCCGCTTGAATAATCAATGAATCGGTTGCAACCGAATCGTAATTTGCTACAAACAATGCGACACCATTTTTGATGGAGATGGAATCAAAACTATGAGAAGTATCCGAAGGAAATTTGAAGTGCAGTTTCAGTTCAGGTCGCACATTTGCCGAAGTATTGAATGAATAGCAACCAAATACGGGAAGCGACGTTTGAACAAGAATTCCGTTTTTCATTTTCGAATAAAAATTTGTGGAAATAACATTCGTGTCGAGAGGAAAAGCAAAAACGGAATCGCTTTGCTGTACATATAAATTCGGGTTCGAAAAAAGTGAATCGTATGTTGTTGCAGCATAATTGAACCAACGATACGTTGATAAATTTACAGAATCCATTTTGTACACTTTCACAGGAGCCGTGAGTATTCCGGTTGTGTCCATTCGATAGTTTATTTTGATATTGACAACAGCAGAAAATATTTTTGCGGAATCTAATTTTTTCGGAATGTCAAACTTTACGATCGAGACTGTGCGGTACCCGTTTTTTTCTCCGAAAAGAATTCGCTCATAGCCGGCGGCAATTCTTTTTCTCACCGTATTTGCGCTATCGGAAAGAATAGTTTTCGATTCAATGATGACGTTATCAAAAAAATCGTTTCCCACATTATTAGGCGTATCGCTGCAAGAATTTAAAAGCAAGGAGAATGGGGTAAGGAGTAAGATACAAATGATAACGGTCATTCGTAATTTGTGATTCGTAATTCGGAATTTGAAATAATTATTCATCAAGTAATCTTTTTATGTATTGAATTCCTTCGTATAAATTTTGTGCTGTAAAATCTGCGTGTTGTTCGTTCTCATTTCCCCATTTGACTGATTGTTCGCCGTAACCTGTTTCTACCAAAATTGTTTTTGCGCCGACGTTTTTTCCTGCGTCCACATCAACAAATCTATCTCCGATGACGAATGATTTTTTTAAGTCAATGCCGAATTCTTTTTCTGCTTGTTTCAACATTCCTGGTTTTGGTTTTCTACATTCGCAATTATTTTCGTCTTTGTGCGGACAATAATAGATTTTGTCTATGAAGGCATTTTCGTTTTTCAAAAGTTGAAGCAATCGTTCATTCATTTGTAGTAAATCGGTTTCCGTGAAATATCCATGCGCAATTCCCGATTGATTGGAAATAACAAATATTTTTATTCCCAGTTGATTGAGTTCACGAATCGCATCTGCAGAGTTCGGAATGAGAATTACTTCTTCCGGTGTAGAAATGAAATGGCGTTCTTCGATAATGGTTCCGTCTCGGTCGAGGAATACGGCAATGTTAGTGTTCACTTGGTATTATTATGATAACACGAATTGATATGCGATTGAGAGATTTGAGTTTGAATGCACATCTCATATCATTTTATACAATTGCTCGTACTCTCGCGCCGATTTTTCCCACGAAAAATCTTTTGTCATTCCGCGTAGCATTATGTACCGCCACACATCGGGTCGAAACTGATAGATGGAAACAGCGCGCATTATCGTTTCGTACAAATCAAAAGCAGAATAGTTCAAAAACGTAAATCCTGTTCCGCTTTCTCCGCTATCGGAAATATTTTCAATCGTATCAACAAGTCCTCCTACAGCGCGGACAATCGGAACCGTTCCGTAGCGCAAACTATACATTTGATTTAATCCGCACGGTTCATACTTCGACGGCATCAGAAACATATCGCATCCAGCTTCAATAAGATGAGCAAGTTCATCGCTGAAACCAAGATAGACGCCGACTTTATCGGGGAATGATTTTTCCAGTTCCGTAAAAAAACGTTCATATTTATGTTCGCCGGAACCAAGAACGACAAGTTGTACGTTGTGTTGCAAAAGTCCGTGCGACATCCCTGCGATAATATCCAATCCTTTTTGGTCAACGAGGCGCGAAATAATTCCGATAAGCGGAACGTTCCAACGATAGGGTAATCGAAACGTGCGTATCAACGATTCTTTGTTGCGGTATTTCGCTTCGAGATTGTACACATCGAAGCGGAACGGAATGAGTTTGTCGGTTGCAGGATTCCACGAAGTTGTATCAATGCCGTTGACGATTCCGAACAACGTATTTTTTCGTTTCCGAAGTAATCCTTCCAACTTGTTTCCGAATTCTTCCGTAGAACAAATTTCTTCTGCATAGCGTTTGCTGACGGTGGTGATGGCGTCGGCAAAGATTATTCCCGCTTTCATAAAATTAATGCCACCATAAAACTCGAGAAATTCTTTGTCGAGCGCCCATTCGGGAAGTCCGGTGTTGAAAAATTTATTGATGCCGAACACTCCTTGATACGCAAGATTATGAATCGTGAATACTGTTTTTGTGTTTGCGAAGAATGCATCGCGAGCGTAAAATATTTTCAGATACGGACACACCAGCGCAGTTTGCCAATCGTTGCAGTGAATAATATCGGGACGAAAGTTGATGCGCTTGCAAAGTTCAGGAACAACTTTTGAAAAGAAAATAAATCGTTCGTCATTATCCGCGAAATCCGTATTTCGTTCTGTATCATTATACAATCCGTTGCGGTCGAAATAATAGTTGTTTGCAACAAAATACACAGGCGTTTCGTTTCGTTCGTTGCCAATAGTTGAAAACATTATTGTTGCACTTGTCGTTGTGTTGCCGACTGTTTGCACGATTTCTCCGATTCCATCAGCAACGTGCAAGATATTTTTCTTCACGTCCACGTTGCGATATTGCGGAGTAACCACGCGAACATCGTGTCCCAATGCTTTCAATGCTTTGGGAAGCGCTCCGCTCACATCGGCAAGCCCGCCGGTTTTGGAAAACGGTTCGACTTCGCTGGAAACAAAAAGGATATTCATTATTCGTTTGCCCGCGCGGCGGGTGAAATTCTTGATTATTTTTTGTTGGAAAAAAACTGGAAAAAGATACGAAAAAAGTACTGTGTAAGAGTTTCTTTTTCCGATGAACGCACAATGAACGGAAAGACGAAAAAATCTTCGACAAGGTTCCTATGCGTTGTTCACTTGCTTGAAATGGTAAAAAAACATTCTATAATGGATGAAGAAAAATACGAAATTCACTTTGACGGAAGGAACTACCATAGCGGGACATATTTTTATCGGCTCACTGTAACGCAGCAAGGCATGTTGCGTTACACAGAAACCAAAAAACTTTTGCTGATGAAATAGAGAAATACTTTTGAAATTGAGCGAACAATTTTTCAAATAAAAAACCGTGTTCAAGTGAGAACACGGTTTTCCTTTTTTCTAAAAAAAAAGTTAACACTCTTCTACCGCAATACCACTCATCAAATCTTTTGCGGCTTCGTGCGCGTCTTTGCCTTCAAAAATTATTTTATGCACTTCGTTGATAATCGGCGTTTCTACGTTATATTGTTTTGCAAGTGCGACGGCGGATTTTGTTGTTGCAACTCCTTCGGCAACCATTTCCATTTCGCGCAGAATAAATTCCCATTTTCTTCCTTTTCCCAATTGCTCGCCAACGTAACGATTTCTGCTGTGTTTACTCGTGCAGGTAACAAACAAATCACCAACGCCCGCAAGTCCGTAAAATGTTTTTTCTTTTGCTCCCATTGCAACGCCAAGTTGTGTAAGTTCAATCAAACCGCCGCTCATCAATGCCGCTTTCGTGTTGTCCCCGAAACCTGCTCCATCAACAATTCCCGCGCCGATAGCAATAATATTTTTCAGTGAGCCTCCAAGTTCAACACCCAGGATATCCGTTGAAAGATACACGCGAAAAGAGTTAGTTGAAAACGCACGTTGAACGATTGCAATAGTTTCCATACTTCGAGATGACGCAACGACTGCTGTAGGAATATTTTGACATACTTCTTCTGCGTGGCTTGGGCCCGATAGTGTTACAATGTAATCACTGTTCTGTTGCGGAAATACTTCTGCAATCATTTGGCTCATTGTTTTCAACGTTGTAGTTTCAATGCCTTTTGCAACGTTGACGAGAATAGCATTCGGAAAATTATTGCAGTTTAAATTTTCCAATACGGAACGAAGATATTGCGCGGGAACAGCTAAGACGAGCATTTCTTTCGTTGAAGTTGCCTCAAGGATGTTGTCGGTCAGTTGAATGGAAGAGGGGAGAGGAATGCCTGGAAGAAACGATGGGTTTTCGCGGTTGCGCAACATCATTTGCAGATATTCTTCCTTATGGGTCCATAACGAAACGGAATGTGCATTATGTGCGAGAAGAATGGCGAGTGTTGTTCCCCAACTTCCTGCTCCAAGAACACCAATATTCATTCGAATAAACGGAAAACGAAGTTCAACTATGATTACTTATGGTTAGGGAGATGAATTCGTGTCAGCCGTTTTTCTGTTCCGCTCAATAATCGTTTGATGTTAGAACGATGTGTGAAAATCAACAACAACGAAAGTCCGATGGAAACATAAATGAGCGTGTTGTATCCCGTAAGATGTGCGTGAAAAATATTATGACGAACCACCATCACGACCGGAAACGAAACCCCTGCGACAACAGAACCGAGGGATATGTATTTGGATATACCCAGCACCAAAAAAAAGATTGCCATTGTTATTCCCAACTCGATTGGAGCAAGACCAAGAAAAATTCCCAACGTTGTTGCAACGCCTTTTCCGCCGCGGAAATTTGCAAAGATACTCCAGATGTGTCCTGAAATAGCAGATATTCCGGCAATAATTTGCACAACAGTAAAATCGTCGAACGGCGTATAGTTTTTGAACGGAAGCGCATCATACATAACGCGAGCAACAAGTAAAACGGCAATCAGTCCTTTTACTGCATCGAACAGAATTACGCCAACGCCAACTTTCCAACCGAACACGCGGATGACATTGGTGCCGCCAGCATTCCCGCTTCCATAGTTACGAATATCAATTCCTCCTTTGAGTTTACTGATGATGATACTTGTAGGAAATGATCCGATGATGTAAGAAAGCAGAATAACAAGTGATAAAGAAATCATAACGTTTTTTTTACTTTTAAAAGTGGAAAAAGATAGGAATTTTGAATGGAACAACAAAGAAGGCATCAACGATATTCCTCCGTAGTAACGGCGAATTTGTATATTCACCCGCAATTTTCATAAGCCACAACAGTAACATTATAACATCGCATATCGCAATTCCCATTGTGTCTGTTACCATCCCGAAAGAAGAAACTGAACGAAAGCAATACATACGTTCAATGTTCAATTCTATTGCATCGAAGTACGATTTCCTCAATCATATATTCAGCGGTGGAACAGATGTTCTTTGGCGAAAAAAAGCGATTACACTTTTAAAAAAATATGAACCGAAAAAAATTCTCGACGTTGCATGCGGAACGGGAGATTTTTCTTTTGCGGCAATGAAACTTTCTCCACAAGAAATTATTGGTGTAGATATTGCGGAAGAAATGCTTGCAATCGGAAAAGAAAAAATTGCTAAGAAAAGTTTTCAAAACACAGTTCGCTTTGAAATCGGTGAAGCAGAATCGCTGAAATTTTCCAATGAATATTTTGATGCGGCAATTGTTGCATTTGGTGTTCGCAATTTCTCCAATCTTGAACAAGGGCTTTCCGAAATGCGAAGAGTATTGAAATCGAATGGCGTATTATGCGTTCTCGAATTTTCCAAACCGAAAAGTTTTCCTTTCAAACAACTTTACTTTTTCTATTTCAAACATGTTCTCCCTTTTCTTGGAAAACAAATTTCCCAGCACAACGAAGCGTACAATTATCTTCCGCATACTGTTATGAATTTTCCACAAGGCGAAAATTTTATTTCCATTTTGAAAAAAGTTGGTTTTAAAAATGTCGAAGAAAACCGATTGGCGTTTGGAATATCTACTGTATATTTGGCACAGAAATGAACACTCCATCAATTCAAAATTATACCGACTCACATCCAACAACTCCAATCTCCAACCGCATTATCCGCGTTGGACACTCACCTGACCCCGACGACGCATTTATGTTTTACGGACTCGCAAGCGGAAAAGTGCAACTCGATGGAATAACGATTGAACATTTTCTCGAAGATATTCAATCACTCAATCAACGCGCAATGAAAGGCGAAATAGAAGTTACAGCAATTTCCGCTCACGCATTTCCGTATGTTGCTGATAAATATTGGATAATGGAAACAGGCGCAAGTATGGGAGAGGGTTACGGTCCCGTTCTCGTTTCCAAAGAATATAATTCACTCGAAGAGTTACGTGAAAAAATAATTTCAGGAAAAGAATCGCGAACAATTGCGACACCGGGAAAATTAACAACAGCAACATTACTCTTCAAAATATTTTGTGAAGGAATTACCAATGTTGATATTTCTTTTGATACAATAATGGAAAAAGTTTTGGATGGAACATACGCTGCGGGACTTTTGATTCATGAAGGGCAACTCACATATCACACAGAAGGATTTCACAAATTGCTTGACTTCGGAGAATTTTGGGAAACGAAAACCAATGGATTTCCGCTTCCACTTGGTTTAGATGTTGTGCGGAAAGATTTAGGCGAAGAACTTGCGAGAAAACTTTCTCGTGGTTTAAAAGAAAGTATTCACTACGGATACACCCATCAAAACGAAGCGATTCCGTATGCAATGCAATGGGGACGC
>VGWC01000078.1 GCA_016873775.1 Ignavibacteria bacterium
AAGTTCATTCTTGACTCGGTAGAAGATTCCGGTTATATTTAAATTAGTGCATTGTATTAATGCATAAATTAGATACATAGCGAAATAAAAAGAATTTGCAAAGGTGGTTATTTTACATGCATTGCAGATTCAATTCTGAATGGACAAACAAAATGAACTTTCAATTTCAGCATCATCAGAATTTACAAAGGTAACAGTTGAATCAACAGAATTATTAGAAACAGACATATCAGAAATTGCTCACGTTATCGCAACTTGGATATACCGAGATATTATTAACACAAATATGTATATTGTAGAACAAACAAATTAAATTTTTATATGAACAAAAATAATAATGCAGTCGGGTATGTTCGATGCTCGACTGATTTACAGGAAGACAGTCCAGAACAGCAGAAGAAAGAAATACTTTCCTTTGCCGAACAGAAGGGTTACAACTTAACTGAATGGTATGTTGATTTCGGAAAGTCGGGAACAACATTTGAGCAACGTCTTGAGTTTCAGCGATTGAAAAGGTGTGTTGAGAACAAGCCATCATTTTCAGTAGTAATTTGTTACGATGAATCACGTTGGGGACGCGCAATTGATTCAGAAGAGAACACATATGAGCGTGTATATTTTAAGAAACATGGGGTAAACGTTTTGTTGGTGAAAACGTCGATTGACCCTCAGCATGAATTTGCTCCTATGTTGAAAGCTTTTGAAGGAGTGCAAGCATCGCAATACAGTAAAAAACTTTCAGAGTTAACATTGCGAGGCGCGAAGAATAATGGTATTTATTCAAGTGGAGGAACCGCGCCTTATGGTTATAAGCGCGTTGCAGTCAATACTAAAAATCAGATTGAGCGGGAACTTAATGATGGTGATCACTGTGTGAGAGGTCAAGAAAAAGTAAAATGGGTACTTGGGAATTCACAAGAAGTCGAAGTAGTCAAGAGAATTTTCGATTTACGAAAAAATGGGAAAGCCTATATTACTATTGTTGATACACTGAACAAGGAAGGAATATCTTGTCCTAAAAGAGGTAGGTGGAGAAACAAAGATCAAAAATGGAGCATCAACAGTGTGAAAAGTATTTTAGAAAATCCAGTATACTATGGCGCGAGAGTATATAATAAAAATTCAATGAGTAAAATTATAGCATATCAAAAAAACAATAACACACTTTCGGATACAAAATACCCGCACTGGAAAAATAGTCCGAGTGAATGGATAATTACAGAAAGCGCACACGACGCAATAATTGAGAAAGAATTATTCGAAAGGGTAAACAAACTCTCCGAGAATAATTGTGGGGAAAAGAAAATCAACATTCGTCATAATAGTCCTTACTTATTATCAAGCCTTATCTTCTGTTCGCATTGCGGCTTTCCGTTTCAGGGACAATCAAACAAAGCAAAAAATAAAAACTACTTCAAGTATATTGACAGCGGATATCACAATAAACGAGTCTGCGCTTATTTGGGATTACCGAAAGAACAGATGGAAAATTTCGCTATCAATTCAATAAAAGAAATGCTTGCAGAGAATAATTTTATTTCAAAAATTGAATCTTCTTTACAAAACTTACTGGATGAAAAACCAAGGGATGCTGAAAAAGAAAAAGAATACCTTCAGAATCAATTGCACGATGTAAATCAAAAGATCGCGAAATGGGTTGTTGCTTTTGAAGAATTGGAACAACTTGAATCAGCAGCATCAAGGATTAAAGAATTAGAAACAGAAAAAAAGAATATCCAAGAAAAGATTGAATCTTTGCAACAATCTGAGACGGAACAAAATTACAAAAACATTAGAGAAGTCGTGATAAAATGGTTCGAGAGTTTTGAAGCAAACTTTGAAAGGGCAACAATCATAGAGAAAAAAGACTTAATTCACAAACTCGTCGAGAAAATTATTGTGAACAGAAATGAGAATGAAGTTCAATTTTTTGTTAGGCGTGTCCCTCTCGTCCAACAAAATGTGGCGAATTTATACAAAAAAGAAAATGTACTTACAGAAGTTGTAAGTACCTATAGTAGCGGGGACAGGATTTGAACCTGCAACCTTTGGGTTATGAGCCCAACGAGCTACCAATTGCTCCACCCCGCGGTGTTCCAAATTTTGAGGGCAAAAAGTACTAAATTTTCACTACAACGCATAGAGAATTTCATTTATTTTTTTTTTGAAGATATTCAGAAGGAATCAATTGAGAATTAATCTGTATCTCTGCACCAAACACGGCACCAAGTTTATTCATTTTCAAATCATCAACGTCGTATGTGCCTCCTTCGATGAACGCATTTTCTCCTTCCTCAACAAATATTCCGAAGCGACTTGCTATTTCTATTGATTCAAATGTATATGAGAGAAACGCTGATGCAAAAAAATGTTGCAACTTATCTCTATTATCTACTTTCGGCGATAGAAAATAACGAGGAAGATTTTCAAATCGTTTCTGAAATTCTTCTTCCGTTTCAAAGGTAAGAGGAAAGGGAAATTTTAAATTGAAAACCGGAAGTTGAAAATATATCACGCGGTGGTCGTTTGTTGCAAGCGTGGAAAGTAAAAGCGCGAGAGAAAGGTTTTTGTTTGTCAAAATTTTCGCGCGGACAAAAATTGAATCAACGGAAGCAAGTTCTCCGTTCGTTTTTTTTATTTGCAGGAATTTGTCGCTTCGAATAAAACCTTTTAGACGAAGTTCTGCTTCAAAAAATTTTGGAGGAAAAAGTGGAAACAGTTTTTCGAGAAATGGTGGTTCGTTGGTTTGTTGGTTTGTTCGTTTGCTCGTTTGTTCGTTTTGTGAATAAGAAAAAGAGCAAAGAGAAAGAAAGAGAATGGAAAGTGAGAAAATTCTTTTTACATAAATTTTCAATGTAAAATGTTCAATATAAAATGTAAAATTGCGCTCTTGAACCCTCAACCACTTGCTCACTCGAATCTACACTTGCATTACGCCCGTATTAAACTTCGCCATCTCTGCATTACAGTTCGCCATCGCAATTCCGCGAGAAATAATAGTGCGTGTTTCAACCGGGTCAATAATTCCGTCAACGACTAATCGCGCCGCTGAATACATTGGCTCCATTTCTTTTTCATAGCGTTCAGAGATTTCTTTCAGCATTTGTTTTTGCTCTACTTCCGGAACTTCTTTTCCTTTCGCTTTCATTTGCGCAACACGAATATGTAGCAACGTCTCGCTCGATTGTTTCGCTCCCATCACTGCAATTTGTGAATTGGGCCACGCAAAAATCAATCGCGGGTCGTACGCTTTGCCGCACATTGCATAATTTCCCGCGCCAAAACTATTGCCGACAATAAATGTCAATTTCGGAACAACTGAATTCGCAACGGCATTCACCATCTTCGCACCATCTTTGATAATTCCCGCTTGTTCGCTTCGTGTTCCCACCATAAATCCGGTAACGTCTTGTAAAAACACAAGCGGAATTTTTTTCTGATTGCAATTCATAATAAATCGCGCGCCTTTATCTGCGCTATCATTGTAAATCACGCCACCTACTTGCATTTCGCCTTTTTTCGATTTCACAACCGCGCGCTGATTTGCAACAATGCCAACGCTCCATCCATCAACACGCGCGTATGCAGTAATCAATGATTTTCCATAATCACTCTTGTATTCATCAATTTCAGAATTATCAACGAAACGTGAAATAATTTGATACATATCGTATGGTTTCGCGTGGTCTTCGGGAATGATGCCGTAGATTTCTTTTGCATCAAACTTTGGCAAAGCAGATTCAACTCTATCAAAATTTGCTGAAAGATTTTTTCCAAGTTTAGAAATTATAGAACGAATTTTTTCCAAACACTCGTCATCATTTTTCATTTTATGGTCAGTAACTCCGCTGATTTCACTATGCATCGCTGCGCCGCCAAGTTCTTCGATATCCGCATTTTCGCCAATCGCCGCTTTCACTAACGCTGGTCCTGCAAGAAAAACGCTTCCTGTTTTTTCGACAATCAAAATTTCGTCGCTCATAATCGGGAGATATGCGCCGCCTGCAACACACGGTCCCATTATCGCGGCGATTTGTGTAATTCCCATCGCACTCATCACCGCGTTGTTGCGAAAAATTCTTCCGAAGTGTTCTTTGTCGGGAAAAATTTCCGATTGCATTGGAAGAAAAACTCCCGCGCTATCAACTAAATACACAATCGGTAAACGATTTTCCATCGAGATTTCCTGCGCGCGAAGATTTTTTTTGCACGTCATTGGAAACCACGCGCCTGCTTTTACTGTCGCATCATTTGCAACAATCACAACATCGCGGTTGTGAATTTTTCCAATCCCGAATACTGTTCCCGAAGAAACTGCGCCGCCGTATTCTTGATACATTCCTTCTGCGGCAAACATTCCGATTTCAAGAAATGAACTTCCTTTGTCGAGCAATTTTTGAATCCGTTCCCGCGCGTGAAGTTTTCCTTTATCATGCAATTTTTCAATCGCAGATTTTCCTCCGCCAAGTTTTGTTGCGTTTTCTTTCTCTCGAAGCGCGAGTAAAAGTTTGAGCATTGCTTCTTCATTCTTTTTAAATGAAGTGTCGCGTTTTATTTCTGTGCCGATGTGCATTGAGAATAAATTTAAATCTTATGTTTACGCAAAAATATTTTTCGCAATCACCATCTTCTGCACCTCACTTGTTCCTTCGCCAATTGTCATCAGTTTTGCATCGCGATAAAATTTTTCGACAGGAAAATCTTTGAGAAAACCATAGCCGCCATGAATTTGCACTGCTTCATTAGCGGCGCGGCAACACGTTTCACTTGCAAAATATTTTGCAATTGCGGCTTCTTTGTTCACATTTTTTCCGTCCATTTTCATCATTGCGGCGCGGTATGTGAGCAATCTCGCAGCGTCGGTTTCCACTTGCATATCGGCGAGTTTCCATTGAATTGCCTGAAAATCGCCGAGCATTTTTCCGAATTGCGAACGCTCTTTTGCGTATTTAATACTTGCTTCTAAACACGCTTGCGCAATACCAACGGAAAGAGCAGCGATTCCTATTCTTCCTCCGTCCAGCGTAACCAATGCTTGCTTAAATCCATCGCCTTCTTCGCCAAGACGATTTGTAACGGGAACACGAACATTTTCCAGAATCAGTTGTGCGGTGTCGCTTGCGCGAAAACCAAGTTTGTTTTCTTTTCTTCCGATAGAAAATCCGGGTGTATTTTTTTCTACAATAACAGCAGTGTGTTTTTTCTTTCCACTTGCATCCGTTCCCATCGTCATAATGACAAACGTTTCTGCATACGAAGCATTGGTGATAAAATTTTTACTTCCGTTGAGAATGTAAAAATCACCGTCGCGTGTGAAAGTTGTTTTCATTCCGCCCGCATCGCTTCCGCTCGATGGTTCGGTTAATCCCCACGCGCCGATTTTTTTCCCGCTTGCTAAATCGGGAACATATTTTTTTCGTTGTTCTTCATTTGCAAATGTGTATAAATGTGAAAGACATAAACTATGATGCGCGGCGGAAATAAGCGCAACGGATGGGTCAATTCTTGCAAGTTCTTCAATGATGAGCGCAAAATCAAGCATCGAAAGTTCGGCGCCGCCGTATTTTGCGGGAATCATAGCTCCCATAAATCCCAGTTCTCCCATTTTGTACACAATGTCGAGAGGAAATTCCTGCGCTTCATCCCATTTCATAACATTGGGTTTGATTTCTTTTTCAGCGAATTCGCGTGCCGTTTGTTGAATCATTCGTTGACTTTCGGTGAGTTCAAAATGTAATTGTGTTGTATTGGACATAGAAGGAAATTTATTGTGTAATAATTGTAAGTGAAAAAAAAATGCAATCTCTCCGAAAGAAACGTTCTTGTTTCCGTTTAAAAAAAAGCGTGAAAATATAGGGAAAGGTATGAGAGGGAAAAAGTAAAACGTGATGGAAAAATGCTTACATCATCGCTTCTGATGTGAAATGTTCGAATATTTTTTCAATGGTTCAACACATTCCTTCCAACGTGTTTCACAACAAAACAAAGGACCTGCATAGTTACTGCATCTTTTCCGCTGAACTGATTTCGCGTAAGACATCGCGTTTGGTAAATGCGGATTTCTTCATCACCGTACGAACAATTCCATCCAATTGTTCGCGCATTTCTTCATCCATCTCCAGCGATGTTAATACGATAATTGGAATTTCACGTGTGAGTGGATTCAGTTTCAATTCGTGCGCAACCTCAAATCCCGAAATATCCGGCAACATCATATCGAGGAGAATCACATCGGGTTTTTTGGTTTCCGATTGTTGTATTCCTTCTTTTCCCGTTGAAGTTTTCAATACAGAAATTCCTTCGCTTGAAAGCATAACATCGATAAGTTCAGTAAAATTATCATCGTCATCAATAACAAGTACCGTTGGAATATGAACACCGTTCGCCGCAATATCTAACATCGCACGTTTTACGCTTGTGAGCAATTCTTCTTTCTCAATCGGTTTTACAAAATAATCCGATGCTCCTAAACTGAACCCAAGTTTTTTCTGGTCAACAACAGATACAATAATGATGGGAATTTGTTTTGTTACCGGATGCTCTTTCAGTTCTTTCATTACGCTCCATCCGTTTTTCATGGGAAGCAAAATGTCGAGCGTAATAATATCCGGCGTAAATAGTTTTGCTTTTTCAATTGCCTCAAGTCCGTTGCGCGCAATTTCAATCTGAAATCCTGCGCTTGATAAATAATTTTGCAACAATTGAATTGCATACTCGGAATCTTCAACAATCAATGCAAGCGGTTGTCGTTGCAAATGTTCTATCTGAAATTTCGAAAAATGTTCGTGCAGTAATTGACTCAATAATTTTTCGTCTTCTTTCTGAATTGTTTCATCAATGCTGACAATGATGGGAATGTGAAAAATAAATTCCGTGTACGCGTCTTGTTCACTTTCAATCCAAATTGTTCCGCCGTGAAGTTCTACAAGTCGTTTTGTTATTGCAAGTCCAAGCCCTGTTCCCGATTGTGCGCTTGCAAGTTGATGGAACGGCTTAAAAAGTTGAACCGCTTCTTCGCGAGAAATACTTTTCCCTTCATTGCGCACGGAACATTGGATATCATTTTCGACGCGCTGAATTGTAACAGTCACGGTTGAATGTTCTGCAGAAAATTTGATTGCATTTTCTGTAAGATTCACGAGGATCTGTTGAAAGCGTGTTTGGTCAACGGTGATTAACTCAACATCATTATGCACATTGAAATGCACGTCAATATTTTTTTCCGAAAGTTTTGGGAGAAGGATGCTTTGCAACGTGTCAGTAAATATCGTTATCGGATATGTTGCAAGATGAAGTTCGAGTGTTCCTGCTTCAATTTTCGAAATGTCGAGAATGTCGCTGATGAGATGTTGCAAATGATTTCCACTGATAGTAATGTTGCGCATAAATTCCTGAATTTGCTGCGGTTCAAGAATGGAAAGTTCGTTGGCAATAAGATTGGAAAATTCGACAATCGAAGCAAGCGGCGCGCGCAAATCGTGACTGAACATTGCGAGAAATCGTTTCAATGTTGCGTTTGCTTCGACAGTTTTTTTTGCTTCGCGTTCCACGTTTATTTTTTGCACCATCACTTCTTCGAGCAACCGTTTGCGGCTCATTCCAGCGGCAAGGTCGTTCGTAATTACGCTGAGCAAATTGAGTTCGTGATTCACATATTCAACATCTTTGAACGAGAACGCTTCCAACACGCCGAACAATTCACTTTGTACAACGAGCGGAAGAATAATGAGCGTTTTCAAATTCAGTTTTTCCACATCGCTCAAGAAATGTTTTGTCAATGTTCCGAATAACAATTCATCGGTAATGATTGGCTTTTTTGTAAGCGCAACTTGTTGAACTAAAGTTGATTTGGAGTTGGAGAGTAATGGAGTGTTGGAGTTTTCTTTCGTCGTGTTGAGCGCAGCGTCAGCGAAGTCGAAACATTCTTCGATGAGTAATGATTGATGAAAAGAAATTTCTGTTTGCGTCTGTGAAAGTTGCGGCGCAGTGAGATGAAGCATTTCGCTGCGTTCATCATAACGATATATACAAACAAACGTTTCTGGAATTTCTAAAAAGTTTGCGATGTGTTTTCCCGCCTCAACGCACAAATCTTCGATTGTTTCCGCCGAGTTTATTGCTTTGGAAATTTCAAGCAGCGATTCCTTTTGCTTGCGCTGTCGTTGCTCTTCCGTTACATCGTGAAAGAACACAACAATTCCATTTTCCATTGGAAAAATTCTCACGTCAAAAAACGCATCGAACCGTTCGTCTTTGTAAGCAGAAGTTACGCGCTGAAACGTTTTTGCTTCCATTGCCGCGCGATATTTTTCTCCGAGTTCTGTATCGTTTGCGTTGGGAAAAATTTGAAACACATTTTTTCCGAGAACGTTATTGCGCAAAAATCCTGTTCCGTCTTCTGCGGCTTTGTTCCAATACGTGAAACAAAATTGTTCATCGAGCGCAAAAAATCCGTCGGTGATTCCTTCGAGAATGTGTTTGTATTCTTGAAGAAGATTCGTGGAGTTGTAGAGTGGAGAATGAATCATAATGCGTAATTGAAATTTTTCAAAACCATAAATGGTTTCACTATCAAAAAAAGAATCATAAATGATTCTATCCCGATTCATCGGGATTTCTTCGTATAGCATAATCATTTATGGTTATGCATTTTTGCGGACAAAATTTATTGAATAAGTAGTAGATGTTCTTCTGAAAATTTATATCTTAAAAAAAATTATGATTGAGTTTATATTTGGGAAAGTACCGTAATTCTCCCATCGTGGCAACTTCTGTATATTTGCAACACAAAAATTTTCTTTCATTATGAAAATCATACCTCACGGATACGAATACACCATCTTTGTGCATGAAACAGAAGAAGGTGGATTTATCGCTGATATTCCTTCGCTTCCCGGTTGTATGTCGCAAAGAGAAACGCTCGAAGAAACTATCGCGTTTGCGAAAGAAGCAACAGACATATATCTACAAGCGCTTCTTAAGAGAAAAAAACTTCTCTAATTCATTCTTTCTTCGCAATGAACATTCTCACTATTTCCTCTCTCAATATCCCTTCCCTTCTTCCGTATCGCACACTTCGTCGTCCCGAAGAACATTTGAAGCAAAATATTTTTGTTGCCGAAGGAGAAAAAGTTGTGCGGCGATTACTCGAAAGCGAACTCGAAGTTGTTTCCGTTTTACTTACACCGGAATGGTTGGAAATCTACAAGCCGATTTTAGAAAAGAGAAAAGAATTTTCGCTCGAAATTTTTCTTGCTGAAAAAAAACTTCTCAATGAGATTGTCGGATTTCAACTTCATCAAGGAATAATGGCAATGGCAAACGTTCCGCAAACATTTTCGCTGGAAGAAACCGCAAGAAAATTTCCTTCGCCATTTTTATTTGTAGCGCTTGATGGAGTTGCAAATGCAGAAAATATGGGAGTGATTGTGCGCAATTGTTCGGCGTTTGGCGTTGATGGTATTCTTGTTGGCGAAACATCGTGTTCACCGTATTTGCGTCGTGCAGTGAGAAATTCGATGGGAACAATTTTCAAAATGCGCATCATTCATTCAAGAAATCTTGCAAGCGATTTGCAATTTCTTTCAAACAATTTTCAAACAGCAATAATTGCTGCACATCCACATAAGAGTTCTCAAAATCTTCAAGGTTTTACAAACCTTGAAAAGTTGAACATCTGCATTGTTTTCGGAAACGAAGGTACTGGAATTTCACAAAACATTCTCGATATTTGTGCCGAAAAAATTATTATTCCAATGATGAATGAAACGGATTCCATCAATGTTGCAAGCGCAGTAGCGGTCATATTGTGGGAAATACGACAAAGGTTTGGAATGGTGAAGTAGAAGAGAGAGAAGAAATAATTTTCTCATAGAGTTTACTCGGCAACGCCATTTCAAAATAAAACAAATGTTCTTCATGCAATTGAAATCTATCAAAAAAACTTCTGCAAATAACCTCACAATGACGTGGAGTGATGAGCACGTAAGTAAGTTCGATACAAATTATTTACGCGAACATTGTCCTTGCGCAAGTTGCCAAGGAGAAACCGTGCTGTTTCAAACATACGTTCCCGAAAAAAAAGAATTACTTCCCGAACATAATGTAGTAAAAGCGATTTCTCCTGTTGGAAATTATGCCATAAAAATTCTCTGGGGCGATGGACACGATTCCGGTTTGTACACGTTTGAATATCTGAGAAAATTGTGTACGTGTAATGATTGTAGGAAAAACGGATTCTGAAACAACTACTATATATTCAATAAATGACATACGATATACTTATTGTAGGAAGCGGACCTTCGTGAATAAGCACCGCGGTGGAAGCAAAAAATGCTGTGTTTCTTTCGTACAGAAAAGAAACATTTTCCAAAATGAATGAAGTGAACGAAAAAATTTTGAGAACATTATTTTTAGAAAAAAAAGTAACGCCACTGATTCCTTCAAACATTAAAGAACTGCAAGATGCGAACGAAAAAGTAATTGTTCAATTTTACGAACGCGATGTCGTAGAAGTAGATAAAGTAATTTTTCAAATCGGCGGAACGACTCCCGAACATTTTCTGAAAGCCATCGGTATTGAGTATGCAAACGGCGACGTGATTATCAACGATAAATTTGAAACGAATATTCCTGGATTGTATTTAGCGGGGGATTTGGTTGCAAATAAAAAAGGAACGATTATCAAAGCATTCAATACGGGAAAGAAAATTGTGCACGAGGGAATTTGCGAAGATTATTTGGAGTGTGCATTGCCTACGTAAACATTCGGTGCTCGTTTTTCACAACTCTCTCAATTTCTTCCGTCAATTTTTCCCAATCAACATAGAGCCAACTCAAATCTTCGGTGAGTTTTTTGTATTCTGCTGAAATGGATTTTACTTGTTCACCATTAGAATAAA
>VGWC01000079.1 GCA_016873775.1 Ignavibacteria bacterium
TTCGATTTTCTTTTTAGTTCCTAACAAGTTACGATTGTTCCCGCAAAAAAAAACGTTAGTGCGAAATTTATGCGTGATTTTTTCCCTGCTGAACATTCCTTCATTTTGCAAACGGAATGCTTCGCAAATAGTGTTAGCGAATAAAAATGAAAGTGCAAATTTACTCAGAATGAGTGGTTTGTATTTGTTGTCGTGCGATTGATGAATGTAAATCATACTATCAACTCTTGAAAATGATACCAATCAAACGAAGTAATTTGACAATTTTTCCCTCTGCAGTATTTGGCACGATAATTGCTTTTTCTTTCTTTACAAAAAACAACTATTTCTCAACTTAATAAAACCACGAGGTTATATTTTATGAAACAACTTAGATTACTCTTCATTACTCTCTTTGTACAAGCGGTGGTAATTTCTTCAACGTTTGCCGGTTCTATTGGCGGAAAAGTATTTGCTGGAAATTTAGGAACTGCAAATCCCGTTGAAGGCGCGCTTATCGAAGCAATCGGTTACAGTCCCAATGGCGACTCGTTGTTGTTTACTGCAACAAGCGATAGTGGCGGAAATTATCTTCTCGATAATGTTTCCGCTGGAGTGTACGTATTACAATGTTCCCATCCGAATTATACTACAACTCGAAAAGGTCACGTGTACGTATCGGATAATTCAGCATTGACAATAAATTTATTTTTAGCGCCGAAACAAACGCAAAATAATGTTTCCGGCGTAGTTAAAAACAGTTCGACGAATAACCCTGTCCCAAATGCAAAAGTCAAATTGTCGAATGAAAACAATTCTTACTCAAAGAATACATCGAACAACGGAAGTTTTTCCTTCTGGCATATTGCAAACGGAACTTATACAATGACCGCTGAAGCGTATAATTTTGTTAATTACGCGCACGCAGAACCGATTGTTGTTGAAGATTCAACTATCATTTCCGGTTTGGAAATTTTTCTCACTCCCGTGCAAGCAAATTCTTCGCTTTCAGGTTTTGTAACAGACTCTTCCAACGGAAATCCGATTGCAGGAGCAGAAGTGAAAGTGTATCGCAATAATCACGGTTCCACGTATGTAGGAATAACAGATTCGCTCGGTTACTACAATATCGAAAATATTTTCGGCGGCGAATATTACGTGAAATGCAAAGCAGAAGGTTATGTGCATTTCTGGAGCGAAGTTGCGATAAATGGTACAACAGCATTCGATATACAACTTCTTGCAATTCAGGAAGGTACAATTTCCGGGGTTGTTACAAAAGATGAAACGGGAGAACCGGTTGCCAATGCGTATTTGTATGCAATTCCTGTGAACGGAAATCCGGGAACTTCAAATCATCAATGTGGACAAGCCATCAGCGATTCGAACGGAAATTATTCGATGAACGTTCGCGCGGGAAACTACTATGTTATTTGCTACACTAAATGGAACCCTGGATATTACTATTACGAATTTTACGATAATGTTCATACAAACGCGGAAGCAACAGAGATAGCGGTTGCCGATGACCAAACAGTCGAGAATATCAATTTCGGCACGCCAACTCCTTCGGTTGTTGATGTCATCGTAACCGGAAAAGTTACCGACGCATTCAACAATCCGATTGAAGGAGCAAACGTGCGTGTATGGTCGCATCGTCGTTGTTCAAATGATTCGACTTGGGCGACAACCGATGCCAACGGCGATTACTCAATTAGTTTTTCCAGCAACAGACCTTGGGTGCGTTTCAGTGTTGTTGCGAAGAAAGATGGTTTCTTCAAAGAATATTACAACGAAAAATCATCGTGGTGGGAAGCGGATGTTCTGAAAGCATTTGGCGACACAACGTTCACGAACATTTCCTTCACATTGGATTCCGATTCTGCAACATTCGATAATTCCATCAGTGGAAACGTAACCAACGGCAACGGAGAATTATTAGCAGATGTAACCATTTCCGCTTTTGCACGAAACGGCGGACATCATCGCTTTACGACAACAACAGATTCGTTGGGTAATTACACATTAGAAAATTTACGGAACGGAAATTATATCCTTTTCTTCTTCAAAGAAGATTACATTCCCGAATTTTATGATAACGTTCATCGTTGGGAAGACGCTACGCTTGTGAACGCAACTGGCGCGGTGCTTGGCATCAATGCATCACTCGATGTTGATACAAGCGGCGGTGGAAATGGCGTTATCACTGGAATCATTCGCGATGCAAACAATTCTCCGCTTGCAGGAACATTGGTAACCATTAAAAATTCCTTGAATCAAATCATCGGTTATTCAATGACATCCTCGGACGGCAATTATGAAATCGAAGGAATTGGCGGAGGAAATTACACAATGAACGGCTCTGTGTTTGGTTACGGAAGTTCTGCGCAGGCGATTACGTTCGACCCGATTCAGTCCAACACGATAATCGTCAATATGAACTTAACGTCTTCACCATTAGAAGTAATCGAAAACGGAAAACCGATTCCATCGGAAGTAACACTTTCTGATAACCATCCGAATCCGTTTAACCCAACAACGGTTATCAGTTTCAGTATTCCTGAAGCACAATATGTAAAACTTGCAATTTACAATTTGCTTGGACAAAAAGTTCAGGAACTTGTGAATGAGTTTTTACCATCGGGAAATTATTCTGCGTCGTGGGATGCAACGGATGCTTCCGGAAATAACGTTTCTTCTGGTATGTACTTGTATCGTTTGGAAGCAGGAACAACAACGGTTGTGAAAAAAATGTTGCTGATGAAGTAACTGAGAGAAAAACTCTCAATGGCGAAAACCCCGATTCGTGCGTGAGGAACTCTGTCGCCTCAGCAGATTTCTTCACAAAGAATCGGGATTTATTTTTAGAAAAAGCATTGTTCTCGCAATGCTTTTTCTGTTTTTAAAACTTTGAAAAGAAAAAAATCTTCTTAAAATTGGATTCGAAATTTTGTACTTTTTCCCCGCTTTTACAAAATAGAAAAATGCAAAACAACGTTCAGTTCGTTCTCGACGGAAAAATCGTTTCGCTTGATTTTCAAGTTCCAGAAATCAAACCGACGACAACAGTTTTAAACTATCTCCGCAGTTTACCTGTACACAAAGGCGTGAAAGAAGGTTGCGCCGAAGGTGATTGCGGGGCGTGTACTGTTGTGCTTGGCGAAGTTGGTAATGATGGAAAAATACAATATAAAAGTGTTGATTCGTGTTTGATGTTTCTTCCGATGCTACACGGAAAACAACTTGTAACGGTGGAAAATTTAAAAACGGAAAATGACGAACTTCATCCCGTGCAAATTTCAATGGTGGAAACCGGGGGAAGCCAATGCGGATTTTGCACGCCGGGATTTATTATGTCGCTGTTCGCATTGTATAAAAACAAAAACAATCCAACGCGAGATGAAATTGACGATACACTCACTGGAAATTTATGCCGTTGCACGGGATATAAACCGATTATTGAAGCAGCAGCAAAATCGTGTGTGAACGAAACGAAAGATAATTTTTCCAACAGCGAATCGCAAACGGTAAATCTGTTAAAAACAATTTCTAACGAATCAATTCACATTCAAACGAAACAACAAAATTATTTCCAACCGACAAGTTTGAAAGAAGCGATTGAGTTGAAAAATAAATTTACCGACGCAGTAGTCTTAAACGGCGCGACAGATGTAGCATTGCGAGTAACAAAGAAACATGAATTGTTGAAAGAAATACTTGATTTATCACGCGTAGATGAATTGAAAAAATTTGTAGTAAATCAAAACTCTGTTTTGATTGGCGCTGGAATTTCTTTGGAAGATGTAAAACGAAAAGTTGGAAACGATTTTCCTGCATTGTTTAATATGCTTTCCGTGTTTGGTTCGATGCAAATCAGAAATCTTGCAACACTTGGCGGAAATCTCGGTACTGCTTCTCCGATTGGCGATGCGCTTCCTGTTTTACTTGCATATAACGCAACTGTCGAATTGCAGAGCATGAACGACAAACGTAACATTGCTCTCGATGAATATTTTATTGATTACAGAAAAACGTTGCGAGAGGAAAACGAGTTGATTACTTCCATAATTGTTCCGAAACTATCAAACGGAACAATTGTAAAATCATACAAAATTTCCAAACGAAAAGATTTGGATATTTCAACCGTGAGCAGCGGGTTTCGTTTGAAAGTAAATTCAAACAACGAAGTGAAGGAGATAAAACTTGCGTTTGGTGGAATGGCGGAAAAAACAAAACGTGCGACGACGACAGAAAATTTTCTTCTGCAAAAAGAATGGAGGCGTGAAACAATCGAACAAGCAATGAAAATTTTGGAAAAAGAATTTACACCGATTTCCGATGCCAGAGCAAGCAAAGAATTTAGATCAATTGCTTCAAAAAATTTACTCTTAAAATTTTATACGGAAACAAAATAATAATGAATCTATTACCAATGCAGCACCATTCTATGCAAAGCGAAGAATCTATTTATCACTTGACAAGAATTTTTTTCGTTGTTATCACTTTTTCATTCACTCTTTTTTCTTGTTCCAAACAATCTGAACATAAAACTGAAACAACGGCAACGCAACGACCAAACGAACCAACGAACGGACTTACGAAAAAAATTGACCCGACCACGCTTGCTGATACTGTTGAACTCACAACTTTAAAACAATGGCCCACGCCAACAACTCAAATTTCGCCGGTATTTCCCGAACACGCGCGTATGAACGGCATCAAAGCGGACGTAATGTTGAAAGTATTGATTGGCATTGATGGACATCCGCGCGCAATAGAGGTAACTCGAGTAAAAACAATTTGCATTTTCGATTCGACCAACGTGGAAATGTATCGCGAGTACGAAGAGCAATTCAAAAAACCATCTATTGACGCAGTGATGTTGTGGGAATTTACGCAACCGCTCAAACCCAGCGGAGAGCCGGCGAACGTGTGGGTGAATGTTCCGTTGCAGTATAATTTGACAAGATGAAATTTTTTTCTACAAACGGCGCGATACTTCGCAAATGTTCACAGTTTGATTCGCTCAAATTCGTGTTGATGCGCCAGTGGAGAGAATTATTGCTGCTATCATAAGTTTTTGTAAGAATTTCCAAATAACAAAAATCAAATCACAAATAAATACAAAGCACCAAATCTCAACATTCGAATTTTGAAATTGGAATCTATTTGAAATTTGTGCTTGTAATTTGATATTTATTTGGAACTTGTTATTTGTATTTTGGAATTTTTTCTCCTTGTTATTTATCTTTGAATTACATCGTGAGAGCCATTACCGCTTTACACGTGTGCAGGCGATTTTCCGCTTCGGGAAATACACGCGATTGCGAACCATCAATCACTGCATCCGTAACTTCGTAACCCCTGTCGGCGGGAAGGCAGTGCATATAAATTGCGTCTTTGTGCGCGAGTTTCATTTTCTTCTCGTCACAAATCCAATGCTTGTATTTTTTGGAAATCTCGAGCGCTTGATTTGGATTGTGAAACAGCGATTCGATTCCCCACGATTTCGGATACACAATGTCCGCATCTTTAAACGCATCATCCATATTGTTCACCACTTCAAACTTTGTTCCGTTTTCTTTTGCAACTTTTTTCGCATACTCCATTTCGCTTTTCATCAGCGTATATTCCGGAGGATGCGCAAGAACAACATCAAGACCGAATCGCGGCATCAACGTAATCAATCCTTGCGGAACACTCATCGGTTTTGCGTAACTCGGAGCATACGCCCACGACACAGCAATTTTTTTTCCGCGTAAATTTTTTCCAAACTCTTCGCGTATCGTCATTAAATCCGCAAGTGTTTGAAACGGATGGTCAATATCGCATTGCATATTCAACACGGGAACGTTGGCATCTTTCGCAACGGCGCGCATATACGAGTTGCCTTCGCCCGGAACCAAATCGTGGCGAATTGCAATGGCGTGTCCGTAACTTGAAAGAATAATTCCCATATCTTTCGGCGATTCACCGTGCGCAACTTGCGAAGTTTCCGCCGCGATGAAATGTGCGTGCGCTCCGAGTTGTGTTGCGCCGGCTTCAAACGAGTTGCGCGTGCGTGTGGATTTGTCGAAGAAAAACAGGAATGCAGTTTTGTCGGGAAGATACCGATGCGGCGTTCCTTTCTTAAACATTTTTTTTAAATCGCTCGCAGTTTTCAGCGCAAGTTCGATTTCTTTCGTTGACCAATCTTTTGTTTCGATATAATCTTTTCCCCGAACAATGTTGGGGAGTTTCGGTAGTTTTGTTGGCATAAATTATTGTAGAGATAAATAAGTTGTAAGTATGTTGTTGATAAAATTTCAAATAGCAAAATTCAAATGACAAATAAATTCCAATGCCGAAATTCTAATTTGTTACGATGATTTTTCTATAATTGCGGATAAAATCTTTTTCAATTCGATTGCTTCATTGTAAAGCGTTGTTGCTTCTGCTTTGTATGTTTCTGAATTTGTTTCCTTAATCAATTGTAGCCAAAATGCACTTTCTTTCGTTTCCTTTCTGCTAATTTTTGCCCGCATCAAAAAATCTTTTTTACTTAACGATTCATTTGCTTCGATATAATTTGCTCCAACAGACGAAGATGAGCGGATAAGTTGCTTTACGTATTCAGCATTTGTCATTGTTTTCGGTAATTTTTTACAAAACAAAGCAACGTCCAAAGCAAATTTCAATGTTCGCTCTTCCAAATCATATCGTTTTGTGTTAGAAGTTTCCACGCAGAAAATTTAGAAATTGAAATTTGAAATTTATTTGTTATTTGATGCTTGTGTTTTGGAATTTCCAAATGCAGTTACTATTTCAGCAAAGAAGAATTCAAATACATAAACGGAAACGCTGCATACCACGCGCTTGCTTTTACCAAATGCTCAATCGGAATATGTTCCGTTGCCATATGAGCGTAAATTTCATTTCCTGGACCAAAACCGATGCACGGAATATTATGCTTTCCCATCACTGCAACGCCATTGGTTGAAAATACCCAGCGGCTCACTTCCGGTTTTTTCCCGAACAATCCTTCAAACGCTTTTACGCCGCTACTTAACACGGGATGATGTTCCGGCAAAAGCCACGTGGGATAATATTTTTTTGTCGGATACGTTAAGCCGCGCCAACTCGGAACAGCGTAATCAAGCACGACAACTTCTGCTTCCGCTTTTTTCACGCTCGCAAGTTCTTGAATTTCTTTCACTGCCGATTCCAACGTATCTGTCGCGGCAAGTCTTCTATCGAGATGAATCGCGGAAGAATCAGCAACAGCGCACAAAGACGGCGATGTTGAACGAATCTCTGCAATCGTAACTGTTCCTTTTCCGAGAAATGGTTCGCCGCCAAGACGCTCGTTCAACTTTTCGATGTCGGCAATAATCGGTGCCATTTTATACACAGCATTCACGCCGCGTTCCGGTGCAGAGCCGTGACACGAAATTCCTTTGGTGCGCACTTCGATTTCCATTCGTCCGCGATGTCCGCGATACACAGCAAGATTTGTCGGCTCGGCAATCACGACAACTTCCGGCCGCAATTTATCTTGCTCAATAATATATTGCCAGCACAATCCGTCGCAATCTTCTTCCTGCACGCTGCCGACAACATACAACGTAAAATCGTCTTCGAGCCCGAGTTCTTTGATAATTTTTCCACCGTAGAGAATCGAAGCGAACGCGCCTTTCATATCACACGCGCCGCGACCGTAAATAATGCCGTCTTTCTCCGCGCCTTTGAACGGGTCAATTGTCCAGTTTGCGGGATTGCCAACATCCACCGTATCAACGTGCGCATCAAGTGCGATAATGTGTTTGCCGTTGCCGATGCGTCCGAGAATATTTCCCATTCCGTCAATCGTAATTTCATCGTAGTTACATCGCTCCATTTCTTCTTTGATGCGATGAATCACGTGCTCTTCCTGCGAACTCATTGATTTAATCGCAATGATATCGCGAAGAAAATTTGCTACTTGTCGTTCATTTTTTTGCGCTGTTTGTAAAATTTGTTGGAACATAAAGTTTGTGTTTTTATTTTTAGGAAATTTTGATTTACCACTTATCACGCGAAGACTTCACAGATTATCACGAATTTTATCTGCGCAAATTCGTGTTTCATTCGTGTCATTCGCGGTTAATCTTATAATATACTATTGCGAAACTTATACTTCTCACACAACTTTCTCGCCCGCATTCGCAAATCATTTTCGTAACGATACGGAAGATAATTGCCCGAAAATATTTGTTGATACTTCGGAACAAGTTGCGGAAAATATTTTTTCAGAAATTGAAAATACAACGTTTTGCTATCTGCAATTCCATCGCCGAATAATGTCAAACCGCAAACCAAAATAAAATCTGCGCCGTAATGTTTTGCCGCCGAAATCATTTCTTCCAATTTCTCATCCGAATCGGAAAGAAACGGCAACACGGGAATACAATTTACACCAACAAACAAACCTTCGTCTTTACATCGCTTCATTGTTTCAAATCGTTCGAGCGGTTTTGCTGCGCCGGATTCGAGATGCGCAGAAATATTTTCATCAAGCGTTGAAATTGAAAATGTAACAATCGCGCCGTGCCGCAATGTATTTTTCAAATCGTCGGGAAGAATTGCATTCGCATCAATTTCTTTCAGCAATTCAACATCGCGTAAAATCATTTTCGATTTTGTTGCGACAAAAATCGGAAATTTGTATTTCAAAAATAACTCGAGAAATTGTTGCGTTAGTTTTCGTTCTGCTTCAATTGGCAAATACGGGTCAGTTGCAGATGCGAGCGCGACAATGCCATATTGATTTTTCTTCGCTCGTGCGCGTAATTGCTTTTCCAAAATTTCTGCCGCATTCGCTTTCACCGAAAATGTTTCCGCCATATTCAATCCGTATTTACTTCCGCGAATGTAGCAATACAAACAATTGAAACTACATCCTTCATACGGATTGACAGAATACTCATCCAAAAACCACGAGTCGCGTTTCTTATGTTTGTTGAGAACGGATTTTACAAACTTTTCATTCACCATTGAGAAAATCTATTACTCATATCTCAAATCCCACATCGCAAATCTATTTACACAACTTCACTCAACAATTCTTTTCGCGGAGCAGCAATCACAACTTTATTCACGAGCAATCCTTTTTCCGCAACAATCGCTGAACCCGCATCAACAGCGGCTCGAACGGCGGCAACTTCTCCCGTCATTGTCAAAAATGCTTTTCCGCCCAACGCCATAGCAAGACGAATTTCTATCAGTGTAACGTTAGCAGATTTTACTGAAGCATCAGCGGCTTCGATGAGTGACGCAACAGAAAACGATTCGATAATTCCCAACGCATCGAGCAAATCTACTTTACTCGTTCCGGAAATTGCTGGAAAAACATTGTGATGAACATTCGGAATCACAAACGTATCAATTATCGAACCGCGACCGGCAATAACTCCCGCATCAACACTTGCCCGCACTGCTGCAACATCTCCGCCAATCAGCACCATATATTTTCCCGAACAAATGGTGCGCGATAAAATTATTTCTACTTCCGCCGCTTTTAACATTGCATCTGCAACGAGAAATCCGGCAGCAATACTTGTGAGTTCGATAAGACCAATTGAGTTTTTTTGCATAATGGCTTTTGGGTTTTGGTTATTGGCTGTTAGCAATTTTTGTAATTAGTGTTTAGTGTGTTGAGCATTTTTTGTTCTTTGGTAAGCAATATCAAAACATTATCTACTTTTTCTTTTAGAATAAGTTTGAGTTCTTGAGTAATGAGAAGTTGTGTTTCCAATTCAAATGCAGAGCCAAGCGACATTTCTAAAAATCTTTTGAATTCTATTTCACTATTTCTGCTGCATCCTTCGGCAATATTCGATGGAATTGATACTGCCGCTCGACACATTTGACTTTTCAATCCATATTTTTCTTCTTTGGGCAAACCTTCTACGAGCAAATAAATTTCTTTTACGATTTCAATTCCTTGTTGCCAAATATTTAAAGTTCTAAAATTTCTCATCTCTTCATTCCTAACAGCCAATGGCTAACAGCTAATAGCATTTTATACTTTTTCAATTACAATATTTTTTTCATCAACATTTTTCACCACTCCATCTATACTCGCATGAATTCTCGCTCCCAATTTTTCGTTGGGAATTTCGCCGATGAGTTGTCCTTTGCGAACATTATCTCCAAGACGAACAACTGCTTGCGCGGGAGAACCGATGTGTTGCGATAACGGAATTTCCACTTTCTTCGGAAGAATTTTTTCTGAAGAAAATTTTGTGTCAACATTATATTCTTCTACGCCAAGTCGTTTCATCAATTGTCTCAGCGGCGTGCGTCTTCCTTCATACATTGGATGCGGTTCGACTTCCATCTTTCCGCTCCACTTGATTCCTTGTTCGCGCAAATCATGTTTCGCTTTGTCGCATGCTTCTTTCGGAAATAAACTTTCGGGACACGCATACAATGTGCACAATTCACACGCGCAGCAAAGTTGCGCAAATTGATTCCAGATATTTTCTCCCGTTGTCGTAAATCCCAAACTGCGCATCACTTTGTGCGGCTGAATGTCGTAACCAAGAATGTAACGCGGACAAAGTTCCGTGCAATAACTACACTGGTCGCACGCAGATTTTCCGATATGATGTTTTACTTTTTCCGGTTGCATTTTTCTTTGAACGAGTGTATGTTCTGTCGGGAGAACAACAAGTCCCGCACACGTTTTTGTAATCGGAATATCAAGATTGAATTCCAATTTCCCCATCATAATTCCGCTGACAAACACTGCAAATTGTTTTTCTGTTGTTCCGCCGGCAAAAGAAATTGCATCGCGAAAACTCATTCCGATGGGTGCAAGAAGTGAAATTGGATTTTTTACT
>VGWC01000080.1 GCA_016873775.1 Ignavibacteria bacterium
TTGCATACGCGTGCGGCGAATACACAACGCGACCAACAAGCAATAACTCATTGACAAGTTTATCATCAATATATTGCGCTTCACCGGAAACGTGAAGTTGCGCGGATTCGTGGGGGAAAGTAGTGCTCATTGTTTCATAACTCAATTCTTCAAAATCATTTTCTTTGTGTTTCTCAGTGCCTTTGTTTCTTTGTGGTTTAATTTTTTATCACAAAGACACGGAGAACACAAAGGTTCACTAAGTTTTAGTTTTCATTTCTTTCTGCCACTAATTACACGAATTGACACAAATATATATTAGTGCTAATTCGTGAAATTCGTGGCTAAAAATTATTTCGTCAAATTATATTGCAACGGAACATTGTTTCGCATTATTTTTTGTAAAAGCAGGAAAAAATTACAAAATTTCGAATTAAATTTTAAGAGGAAAATATTTTCTTTTCAAAGGTTTTTTTAAAAATCAGATTCAAGTAATAAGTACAATAGAACACAAGAGAAAGGAGAACAATAGCAATAAAAATTTATTCCTCACTTGTTTCTTTCACAATCATTTTCTAATTTTTTCCGCAAAATTTTTTATAGAATTATTTTAAAAGTCATTATGAAAAAATTTATCACACTCGAACGCTTCATCAATGAACAAGAAGCGCAACATCCAACTGCATCGGGAGAATTTTCTGCAATACTTCACGATTTATCGCTCGCGGCAAAACTTGTGTGGCGTGAAGTGAGTAAAGCAGGACTCGTCAATATCCTTGGCGCATCAGGAACAACTAATGCAAGCGGTGATGAAGTGAAAAAACTCGATGAGTACGCAGACGAAACTATTTACAAAGCGATGGACCATGGCGGGCATCTTTGCGTAATGGCGTCGGAAGAGAACGAAGACATTTTGCAAATTCCCGATAACTACAAAAAAGGAAAATATGTTTTACTATTTGATCCGCTCGATGGCTCTTCCAATATTGATGCGAACATTACGCTCGGTTCTATTTTCAGTATTTTCAAACGCGTTTCGCCAAGTGGAAATGGCACGCGTGAAGATTGTTTACAAAAAGGAATTTATCAAGTCGCTGCGGGATATGTTATTTACGGAACAAGTACAATGTTCGTGTATACAACGGGAAACGGCGTTCACGGATTTACACTTGACCCGACCGTTGGTGAATTTTTACTTTCACACGAAAATATTACTATTCCAAAAAAAGGAAAAATTTACAGCATCAATGAAGGCAATTATGCAAAGTGGGACGATAGAATGAAACGCTACATTGAATATTTGAAGCAAGAAGATAAAGCGACACAACGTCCGTACTCGCTACGATATATCGGCACACTCGTTGGCGATTTTCACCGAACATTATTGTACGGTGGAATATTCTGTTATCCTGGAGACCAAAAAAATCCTGAAGGAAAGTTGCGTTTGATGTATGAGGGAAATCCGATGTCCATGCTCGTAGAACACGCGGGAGGGAAAGGGAGCACTGGATTTCAGCGCGTGTTGGAGGTGGAGCCAAAAGCGCTGCATCAACGCGTTCCTCTTTTCATTGGCAGTGATGAAGATGTGAAACTTGCGGAAGAATTTGTGCAAGGAAAGCGATAGTTTATTGGAGAAATTCGTTTGAATCGCAACGTACTTCAAGAGATTTTCTTCTCGTATATTTGCACGAAAAAATTTTCCATTGTATACATTGTTTATGCGAATGATTTCCAAAAAGAAAACTACATCGGTAGAAATACCAAACGATTTTCAACAAGCATTGAAAAAAGATAAAACTGCAAACTTATATTTTGAAAAATTATCTGCTTCTCATAAACGTGCTTATCTCGAGTATGTGAACGAAGGGAAGAAACCAGAAACACGGGTAACACACATTGAGAAAACAATTGCAATGCTGGTAAAACAAAGCAAAATGGGTTGTCTTCTTTTGTAGGAAGGCGTTTTGAAATGCATAAAAGAATCTTTTCAACAAATTTCTCACTTTAATTTCATAACCTCAATGGCACAATATTATAAACCTATCTTCATTATTGCATTCATTCTTGCGTTGCCAAAATTTTCGTATGCAGACGAAGGAATGTATCCACTCAGTGAAATTCGACAACTGAATTTGAAATCAAAAGGATTGAAAATTTCACCCGAGGATATATACAATCCCAATGGCGTTGGAATCATTGATGCAATAGTCAATGTTGGCGGATGCACGGGTTCGTTTATTTCTTCTGAAGGATTGATAATTACGAATCATCATTGCGCGTTCGGTTCAGTTCAAGCGATAAGTTCTGAGAAAAATGATTATGTAACAGACGGATTTATTGCCAAAAACAAATCGGAAGAATTGCAAGCGAAAGGATTAACGGTTCGGATTACAGAATCGTATCGTGATGTTTCGAGTGAAATTTTATCTGTTGTGAATGATACAATGGATTTTGCTTCGCGTTCAAAAGCCGTTGAAAAGAAAATGAAAGAAATCGTTGCTGAAACGGAAAAAAAGAATGAAGGAAAACGCGCAGAAGTGTCGGAAATGTTTTCCGGAAAAAATTACATGTTGTTCATTTATACATATCTGAAAGATGTTCGATTAGTTTATGTTCCCCCGCGTTCCATCGGTGAATTTGGAGGAGAGGAAGATAATTGGATTTGGCCACGACACACGGGAGATTTTTCCTTTCTTCGCGCGTACGTTGCTCCCGATGGTTCTCCGGGAGAGTATTCTGAAAAAAATGTTCCCTATCATCCACGAAAATATCTCGTCGTGAATCGCCAAGGTGTCGAAGAAAGCGATAACGTATTTATCCTTGGTTATCCTGGGAGAACGTTTCGTCATCGCACGTCGCATTATCTTTCGTTTGAAGAAGATATACGTTTGAAATTTGTTGCGGAGTTATATCAATGGGAAATTGAAACGATGGAAAATCTTGGCAAAGATAACCGAGAAATTGCAATCAAGCACGATGCGCGAATAAAATCGCTTGCTAATGTCGAAAAAAATTACCGAGGAAAGTTGAAAGGTTTAAAACGTCTTCGTCTTGTCGAAAAGAAAAAGAACGAGGAAGAACAACTCCAGCAATTTATTAACTCCGATGAACAGCGAAAGCGATTGTACGGAACATTGCTTAGGGATATCGGAAAAATCTATGATGAAATACGCGCCAATGCCGATAAAGAATTGTTGCTGGATTATTTGCGACTAAGTTCAACATTACTGAATACTGCATACACATTATACGAAGCAAGCATCGAATTGCAAAAGACGGATATCGAACGTGAATCGCAATTTATGGAACGAAACCTAAAGCGAACAACAGAATCGCTTATTTTGAACGTACAAAATTATTATTCAGAAACAGATAAAATATTTTTGAAAGAATTTATCACGAACGCAGCAAAACTTCCCGTTGATGTTCGTATTTCTGCTATTGATAGGATAGTCAACAATGGAAATACGAAGGAAGCGATAGAGCATTTTATCGAACGCGCGTTTCAGAAAACAAAACTTGATGATGGGAAATTCGTTATAACTGCATTTTCGGATACAACAATTCGCTCAGAACTGATGAACGAACCTCTATACGTATTTGCAATGGATTTGTATCCAACGTTTAAGGAATTGAAAGAAACACGGCAGCGTCGCGAAGGTGCGTTGAATAAACTTTTTGCACAGTTGGTTGATGTAAAAAAAGAATTTTTACAAACAGATTTTATTCCCGACGCAAACAGTACGTTGCGCCTAACGTTTGGAAAAATAAAAGGATATACTCCTGCGGATGCGTTGTATACATCGCCGATAACAACAATGAAAGGGATTGTTGAAAAAAACAGTTCTGGTGAAGAATGGTATTCTGCTCCGCAAAAATTACTCGATTTATATTCGGAAAAAAATTTTGGAACATACAAACATAAAAAACTTGATGACGTTCCCGTTGCGTTGCTGTACAATTTAGATACAAGCGGAGGCAATTCCGGAAGTCCATTAATGAATGAACGCGGCGAACTTGTTGGAGTGAATTTTGACAGAACATTTGATGCAACGATTAACGATTATGCGTGGAGTGAATCGTACAGCCGTTCCATTGCAGTGGATATTCGTTATGTGTTGTGGGTGCTTGATAAATTTGCTGGAATGAATAGTTTGTTGAGCGAAATAAACGTAAAATAAAAAAGGAATTTATTATGACTAACATTATCATTCAGTTGTTTTTGATATGTTTTTTTTCTAACAATCTTTTTTCGCAAATAGAAAAACAAAAAAATGTTCACTTGAAACCAAAAGTCAATACATTTGTTACAACAGAATTTTCCTTGAACAAAAAAACCTTAAAGAAAGGGGAGAGGGGATTTTTTCAGGTAAAGTTCAAGACATTGAAAAAAGGCATTCACGTCAACGCAATGGCACCGTTTGAAACAATCGTTGATACTTCTGCTCCTGTTGAAATTACCGATTCAGTGGAAATCGTATTAGTAAAAGACACGACATTTGTCAACACGAAAAAACCATATCGTCAAGAATTTTTGGTAAAAACCAATGCGTTGAAAGGAAAACATATTATCAGAGGAACATTCATTTATATGTTTTGTTCCGAAGACGAAGGATGGTGCAATCGTTTTGTACAACCATTCGAAGTATCGCTGGAGATTGCACAATAAATTACGTATGGCACGAGCGTTTTTTATTTCCGATGTTCACCTCGGTTTAGGAAAAAGACAAGAAGAGCAAGTGAAGCAACAATTGCTCTGTTCTTTTCTTGACTATGTTTCGAGAGAAGGCAATGAACTTTTTATCCTAGGGGATTTGTTCGATGTGTGGTTTGAATACAAGCGTGTAATTCCAAAAGGGCATCATCGCATCTTAACGAAGTTAGAAGACGTAATTCGTTGTAATATTACTATCCATTATCTTCTCGGCAATCATGATTTTTGGAACGAAGATTATTTTGAAAAAGAACTTGGTGTAAAAATGTACCGGGAACCGTTTGAGAAATCCATTGATGGAATGCGATTTTATTTTCATCACGGTGATGGACTTGCGATGAATGATATCGGTTATAGAATCTTAAAAAAAATTTTACGAAATCCATTGACTATTTCACTTTATAAAAATATTATTCACCCTGATTTAGGAATAACACTTGCAACATTGTCATCTCACAAAAGTAGAAATTATACTTCTCAGAAAAATTACGGTGAACAAGACAGTATGTTTCAATTTGCACAAAAAAAATTTTCCGAAGGAATTGAAATAGTTGTAATGGGACATTGTCATTTGCCGAAAAAAATTGAACTTGAAAAAAAATTATACGTGAATTTAGGCGATTGGATGACGCACTTTACCTACGGTGAATTTGAAAACGGATTGTTCGAATTGAAAAAATGGGGTGATGCATTTTAATGATGATAGCAATAAAAAAAATATTCACTAAGCGCAACATCCTTTTGTTTTCCATCGTTGTGTGTGTGTGTGTTACTGCTTTCAGCATTTGGTATTGGCAATTTTTGATTTCTGGATTGCCATCACTGGAAGAATTGGAAAATCCCAAACCGGAACTTGCAACGAAAGTATATTCGATTGATGGAGAAATACTCGACCAGTTTTTTATCAAAAATCGTACGTATGTTACGTTGGCACAAATTCCACCAACATTCGTACAAGGTTTAGTTGCAACAGAAGACAAAAATTTTTACAACCATTGGGGATTGGACGTAATGCGAATCTTGAAAGCGGTTGTTAAAAATGTATTGCGATTCAGTTTGGCACGAGAAGGCGCAAGCACAATTACTCAGCAACTCGCAAGAAATTTATATCTGAATCGGGAAGTTTCGATAACAAGAAAATTGCGCGAAGCGATAACGGCGATTCAAATCGAGCGTACGTACACAAAAGATGAAATTCTTGAAATGTATTTGAACGTTGCATATTTTGGAAGAAGCGGCTATGGTGTTTCTGCGGCGGCTCAGGTTTTTTTCAGGAAAAAAATACAGGATTTATCCGTTGACGAGTGTGCAATTCTCATTGCATTATTAAAAGGTCCTGCATTTTATGACCCGTATAATCATCCCGAACGATTGCTTGCTCGGCGTGATATTGTTTTGAATGAAATGAATGAAGATGAAGTTATTTCCGATTCATTGTTTGAAGAATTGAAAGTATCGGAATTACGAGTTCGCTCGTTTGAAGATAATTCACCTGTTGGAATCGCTCCGCATTTTGTCGAATCCGTTCGTCAGCAACTTTCAGAAAAAGCGAAGCAATATGGTTTTGATATTTATCGAGACGGACTTTCAATTTATACAACGATTGACAGCAGAATGCAGCGGCACGCGAATCGTTCTGTTGAAGAACATTTAACAGAATATCAAACAAAGTTCAATTCATCTTGGCAATGGTCAAAACAAAAAGGTATTTTGCTGAGAGCGTTGGATAAATCGGCGAAAGAAAAAGAAGAATACCGTCTTGCTTCCAAAGAGCAGAAAAATAACATTCTGAAAAAATTGAAAAATGACAGGCGTTTTATTGACTCTGTCAAAAAAATGAATCAAACGATTGAAGTGGGATTTGTTGCACTCGATGCGAAGACGGGAGAAATACGCGCAATGATTGGCGGTTCAGATTTTAAAACATTTAAATATGGATTGAATCATGTAACACAAATTAAGCGACAAGCGGGTTCTATATTTAAGCCATTCGTGTATACTGTTGCAATTGATAATGGTTATCCGCCAAGTTTTGAAATTCAAAATCAACCGATTTCACTCGATAATCCCGATGGGACGCGATGGACACCGGCAAACTTTGACGGAACATTCGGTGGATTAACAACATTGCGTGAAGGAATTAAATGGTCAATTAATCTTGTTGCAATCAGAGCAATTATTGAATTGGCACCGGTAAATCAAGTCATTGATTACGCGCATCGCATGGGAATCAATGAAGAACTTCCGCCGTATCCATCGCTTGCGCTTGGAACTGGAGAAGTGCATCCGCTTGAAATTACCTCAGCGTTTAATGTGTTTGCAAACGAAGGAATTTATGCGGAACCGTTTTCGATTTTAAAAATTGTTGACAAAGATGGAAACATTATTGAAGAAAATAAACCGAAGTTGCACGAAGTATTAGGCAAACAAACGGCGTATATTTTAACAACAATGATGGAAGATGCTGTTAATGGAGGAACAGGAACACGCGTAAGAAATTTCTTTCATCGTCCGTGCGCGGGAAAAACGGGAACAACACAAGAATATGCCGATGCGTGGTTTATGGGATTTACACCGCAATTAACTGTTGGTGTTTGGGTAGGATTTGACAACAAAGCAGTTCATTTTATTTCCTCAGATGGACAAGGAGGAAGAGCCGCGGCGCCTATTTTTGGGAGATTTGCTCAATACGTGTATGAAGACAGCGAAATAAATTTGCCACTTGCCTATTTTCAGATGCCAGATGGAATTGTAAAAAAAGAAATATGTACAGAGACAAAAAAACTTGCTTTGGAGTTTTGCCCGGAAGTCTATGAAGAAGTTTTTAACGAAAAATATTTGCCGGAAAGTTGTGATGTTCATACTTCAAAGATACTTAAAGAAAAAAATCGAGGCGTGATTCGATTTTAGATTGTGTCTTTTTTGTAACTTTTACCCGTTTTTTTCTCCAAAATTTTCAAACTTACATCTCACATATATATTGATGCGAGCAGTTATTCCTGTCGCTGGTGTTGGCAGCCGTCTTCGACCACACACATATACGCTTCCTAAAGTTTTACTCAATGTCGCTGGGAAACCGATACTTGGTCATATCTTAGATAAAATAATAAGTGATGGTTTTACTGAGGCGTCAATTATTATCGGTGATATGGGAGAGAAAGTCCGTGAATTTGTTGATGCTAATTATTCGCTTGATGTTACATACATTGAACAGCACGAACGAAAGGGATTAGCACATTCAATTTATATTTCGCGACATACATTTCGGGATGAACCAATACTCATCATTCTCGGCGATACAATTTATGATGTAAACTTATCCGACGTCATTCACGGAAATTATTCTTCAATCGGAGTGAAACGTGTTGATGACCCGCGAAGATTTGGCGTTGTTGAAATGAATGATGGATTTATTTCTTCGATGATAGAAAAACCGGAAGTTCCTATGAGTAACAATGCAATAGTCGGTCTTTATTTTATTAAGCATCCGCTTTTGTTAATTGAGTGCATCGAAGAACTTATTTCGCTTGATATAAAAACGAAAGGTGAATATCAACTCACCGATAGTTTGCAATTGATGGTGCAAAAAGGAGAGAAGATGACAGCATTCAATGTTGAAGGTTGGTACGATTGCGGAAAACCGGAAACACTGCTTTCGACAAATCGTTACTTGTTGCGTCGTTACGGAATTGCAACAACGCTAGAAGGGAATTTGATTATTCCACCAGTTTCCATTTCCCCGAAAGCAAAAATTACCAATTCAATCATCGGTCCGTACACCACAATTGCCGATGGCGTGAAAATAGAAGAATCCATTATCCGCAATTCCATTATCAGCGAAGATGCAAAAGTAGAACGCGAGATGCTTGATAATTCTATAATCGGAAACAATGCAGTTATCAAAGGCGGATATAAGCGTATCAACCTTGGCGATTCTTCTGAAGTAGATTTTAATTAACACAAACAACTTCGTCATGCTGAACTCGTCTCAGCATCTGGAAAGATCCCGTAACAAGTTCGGGATGACGTTTATTTTCAAACTCAATCATAAATGAAATATACTTTTACCTCAGAATCCGTCAGCGAAGGACATCCCGATAAAGTCGCTGACCAAATTTCCGATTCAGTTCTCGATGCAATTCTTGAACAAGATTCTACTTCGCGTGTTGCGTGCGAAACGTTTGTAACAACGGGACAAGTAGTTGTTGGCGGTGAAGTGCGAACAAATGCGTATGTCGAAATTCCCGATTTAGTTCGCGGCGTTATTAAAGATATTGGCTACACAAAAGGCGAATATATGTTCGAAGCAAATTCGTGCGGCATACTTTCGGCAATTCATTCGCAATCTGCCGATATCAATCGCGGTGTGGATAAAAAACAAAAATCGAAAGACAAATATGAAAACATCGGCGCGGGCGACCAAGGAATGATGTTCGGTTATGCGTGTAGAGAAACTCCGGAACTCATGCCCGCAGCGATTATGTTTGCGCATCAACTTGTAAAAAAACTTGCCGATATTCGCCGCGAAGGAAAAGTGATGAAGTATCTTCGTCCCGATGCAAAGAGCCAGGTGAGTTTGGAATACGATGGAAACAAAGTTTTGCGTGTGAATACAATTGTCGTTTCCACACAGCACGATGAATTTGATAGCGATGAACGAATGCAGAAAAAAATTGCTGATGATGTTCGTCAATATGTGATTCCGAATGTTATTCCGAAATCGTTGCTTGATAATAAACTTATTCTTCACGTCAATCCCACGGGAAAATTTGTAATCGGCGGACCACACGGAGATACGGGTTTAACGGGAAGAAAAATTATTGTTGATACGTATGGTGGCGCGGCTCCTCACGGTGGTGGCGCATTTTCCGGAAAAGACCCATCGAAAGTTGACAGAAGCGCCGCGTATGCTGCTCGACATATTGCGAAAAATGTTGTCGGCGCCGGACTTGCAGAAAAATGCACCGTGCAAGTTTCCTATGCAATTGGAATTGCGCGACCGACTTCGATTCGCGTGGAAACACACGGAACGGGGATGAATGGAATTTCTGATGCACAACTTCAATCGAAGGTTGAAACGGTTTTTGATTTACGTCCCGCCGCAATTATTGACAGATTCAGTCTTACAAAACCCAAAGGATGGAAATACCGCGACACTGCCGCGTATGGACATTTCGGAAGAGAAATGTTTCCTTGGGAAAAATTGGATTATGTGAAGGAATTGAAGAAGGCGTTATAAATAATATTTTATGAATTCAACTTTATTACAACGCATTACAATCGTTCCTGACATTTGTCACGGCAAACCAACAATTCGTGGAATGCGTTATCCCGTAGAAAATATGCTTGAACTTCTTACATCGGGAATGACAAATGAAGAAATTCTCAACGATTATCCCGATTTAGAAAAAGAAGATTTGCTTGCGTGTTTAATTCATAGTTCAGAAACAAGTTTGAAATTTTGGGATAATAAAATTGATGATGAAATTTGGAATAACAATTAAGTGATACAATTTTTTCTAAAGACATCAATATGAAAACAAAAAAGACATTAACTAAAAAGCAAACAATTCAACTTCTAAATGCGTATTATACTTTTTCTGAATTACTCTTTGAATACATAGACCCGAAAGAAATCTATAAAGAAGAATTTCTAAAAAGCATTGACAAAGGTTTGGAATACATACAAGAAAAAAAGAACAACACGAGTAAGAACGTTCAATGAATATATCTCGTAGTAGATTCTTCACTTCATTCAGAATGAAAAGTTCACCCAAAAAATTTTAAAACATACTACATACTAAACTACTCACATACTCAACTACTTAATGACACAAACAAAAACATTCAAAGTCGCCGATATTAAACTTGCATCGGAAGGAAGAAAAAAAATTGAATGGGCAGAATCACGCATGCCCGTTTTGATGAACATTCGCAACACATTTTCAAAAACAAAACCGTTCAAAGGTTATACGATTGCTGGATGTTTGCACGTAACAAAAGAAACCGCAGTACTTGTGGAAACATTCAAACAATGCGGCGCGAACATTGTTTGGTCGGGATGCAAT
>VGWC01000081.1 GCA_016873775.1 Ignavibacteria bacterium
TACGTTATTCAAACTTCTTTACATAACTCCATTTCCATTCATTCCGTTCCGAAACTAATCCCGCTTTCACAGGATTGTTTAAAACATATTCAACGATACGAAATAATTCTTTTTCGTCTCGGACAATATGGTCGTAACTTTCGTGTTGCCAAAATGCGCCAGTGCGATTGAGGATTTTATTTGCTTCACGTGCGGTGAATAATTTCAATGAATGTAAAATCGGAGATAAATTGTAAGACAACTTTCCAAAGTTGTCTTTGTAGGACAAGTTTCCAACTTGTCCTTTATCAATAATGGACAATTTAGAAAATTGTCCTACGGTAAACACAATATGCACGTGATTCGGCATTATACAATAACAAATCAAATCATATTTTTTCCCATCGAGGAAATGAATTGTATCGGCAACAATTTTGGCAATGCGCTCATCTTTCAAATACAATTCTCCAGTATTTGCTCTATCCAAATACTCATCAAACTTTGCAAAGTAAAGTTTTCGTTTGTTGTATAATTCTTTGTAAAACAAGTCTCCGACTTGTTTTGTATTACCAGAAGACAATTTAGAAAATTGTCTTACGATTTCCTCTTGTTCTTCCTTCAAACGTATTATTACTTCTCGCGGAAGTGAATTTGCTAAACGAAACGTTACAAAAAACGTTGCGTTGTTTGGCTGGTAGTGCGGAAGATTGCGGCGAAAGTATGTTTTGGTGTTAGGCATATATTTCTTTCACAATTTAGAAAATTGTGTTACTGTAAAACAAGTCTCTGACTTGTTTTGTTGTGCGCAATGTAGCACAAGTTTCTAACTGATGTGTTGTTCGCAATTTGGAAAATTGCGTTACTTCTTCATTATAACCGCCGGAATTTCCAACTCTTTCACAACGCGATTAAACTCAACTAAATCCGTATCAATAACCGATTTGAATTTATGCAGTTGCTCATTCAACCGCGAAGTTAAATCGTTGTACACGTCGTACGCCTGTTTTGTCGGTTTTGCATCGGCGGCGGAAACAACTCCCGTGAGCGATGCAATTTTGTCGTTCAATTTTATCGGATAGTTCAACGCATCTTGTCCGCTTTTTATTTTCACTTGAATAATTTCTTCTTCAATCTTTTTCATTTTCTCGTTCAGCTTTTTTGCGAGCGACGAAATCGAATCTTTCATTTTGTGTTTTTCCATTCGCTTCACTAAATCATTCACTTGACTGCGAATATCACGAATCGCATTTACACATTCGTGTGCCGCTGAAACTGTATCGCGTATCTTCAGCAAGAAATCCAACTGCTCTTTAAATTCATCCTGCGTTGTTGTTACGCGCGGGTCTTTCCAAATTTCAAATTCTTGTTTCCAACTTTTCGCATTCCATTTGAGTCGCACAAAATATTTTCCGGGAATCGCCACTGGTCCTTGCGTTGTTCCGCCCCACATAATTGCGCCGGGAACATCGGTTGCATTTTTGTATTGCATATCCCACACGAAACGATTCATTCCCGAATCAAGCGGCGCGGTTTCTTCATCGTTGCTTCCTTCTTTGCTTTCACTTTCTTTTTTACACACAAATGATTTTATGAGCGAATCGCGTTCATCAAGAAATTCCAACTTCACCGTATCTTTTTCTGAAATTTTATTTTTGAAATAATAATAACACACAACGCCGCGCGGAGGATTTTTTCCAACAGTTGAACCCGGTCTATCAAATCCACCGCCGCCAATCGGATACGTAAATCGCGGCTGATACAAATACACATCAGATTTCGCAACGTCATCATTCAATTGATACAACGGAGTCAAATTATCCAACACCCAAAACGAACGTCCGTGTGTTGCAACAACCAAATCTTTCTCTCTCGCTTGAATTGCAATATCGTGAATCGGCACAACGGGCAAATTGAGTTGCAGCGTTTGCCAATGTTCGCCGTCATCAAACGAAACATACATTCCGCGTTCCGTTCCTGCATAGAGCAAACCTTTGCGATTCTGGTCTTCGCGCACTACGTGGACAAATTCGTTGTCGGGAATCCCGCGCACAATTTTTTTCCAACTCTTTCCGAAATCATTCGTCTTGAAAATGTATGGTTTGAAATCATCCAACTTGTAACGATTCACCGCAACGTACGCCGTTCCATTTTCAAATGCTGATGCATCGAGAATACTAATCATTGACCAATCGGGTAAATCTTTTGGCGTAACGTTGTTCCAATTTTTTCCATCATCTTGCGAAACAAAAATCAAACCGTCATCGCTGCCGCTCCACAAAATACCTTTCTGCGCTTTCGATTCTGCAAACGCAAAAATTGTTCCGTAATATTCAACGCTCGTGTTATCTTTCGTAATCGGTCCGCCGGAAGCATCGAGTTTTGTTGTGTCGTTGCGCGTTAAATCGGGAGAAATAATTTCCCAACTCATTCCTTCGTTTGTGGATTTGAAAACTTTGTTCGCTGTTACATACAAAACTTTCGCGTCATATTTTGAAACAAGAATTGGAAACGTCCATTGAAAGCGATACTTCCAATCTTTCGCTCCGCTCCCCATTGGGTTTTCGGGATACGGAGAAATGTTTTGCTCCTGGTCAATGCGATGGTCGTATTTCGTTAAGTAACCATCGTAACTTCCCGCATACACAACTTCCGGATTACTCCAGTTCGGAACAACAAAACCGCTTTCACCGCCGCCAACACTATACCAATCACGTGTTCCGATTCCAAAACTTGTTGTGCGACTTGCAATTCTTATTGTGGAATTATCCTGCTGTGCGCCGTAAATATTATACGGAAATGCGCTATCAACTGAAACGTGATAAATCTGCGCAGTGGCAATATCGAGTTCTGTCCACGATTGTCCGCCGTTGTACGTAACACACGCGCCGCCATCATTCCCATTGACCATTATACGCGGCTCGTTCGGGTTAATCCACAAGTCATGATTATCGCCGTGCGGAACAGAAATATTTTGCAGCGTTTTTCCTCCATCCATTGATTTGAAAAATTGCACGTTGAGAATGTACACCACGTCAGCATTTTTCGGGTCAGCATAAATGTGCGAATAATACCACGCGCGTTGCCGAATTCTTCTATCGTCATTTATTTTCGTCCAATTTTTTCCTCCGTCTTCCGAACGAAACAAACCGCCTTCATCTGCTTCAACAATTGCCCACACTCTATCACGTTTTGCCTGCGATACAGCAATGCCTATTTTTCCCTTCAAACCTTTGGGCAAACCTTTACTGCTCGAAATTTCTTCCCACGTATCGCCGCCGTTAGTAGATTTCCACAAACTGCTTCCGCCTCCACCGCTCGACATACTCCACGGATTTCTGTACGCTTGCCAAAGTGCGGCATAAATAATTCTCGCATTGTTCGGGTCAATTTCAATATCAACTGCGCCGGTAGAATCATTCTTGAATAATATTTTCTGCCAATTTTTTCCTCCATCGTTGGAACGAAAAACCCCGCGCTCTTTATTCGCACCAAACACATGACCAAACGCGGCAACGTACACCAAATTTTCATCTTTCGGATGCACAACAATTTTTGAAATCGTTTGCGCTTCTGCAAGTCCGGTAAACTTCCACGTTTTTCCCGCGTCATCGGATTTATACATTCCCTCGCCCGGCATAACATTTCCACGAATACACGCTTCACCGGTTCCGGCATAAATTACATTCGGGTCACTTTCTGCAATTGCTAATGCTCCTACAATTCCGACTTTCAAAAATCCATCGGAACAATTGAGCCACGTCGTTCCTCCATCTTCGCTTTTCCAAATTCCACCACCGGTTGCGCCAAAATAAAATGTATTCGGATAATCTTTATGACCTGCAACAGCAATCGAACGTCCGCCGCGAAACGGACCAATTTCTCTCCACCGCATTTTATTGTAGAGCGTAGTGTCGTACACGAAATTATTTTTCTGTGCGAGAAGCGGAGAGCAGAGAGCGAAGAGCAGGGAGCAGAGAGAAAGAAGTTTTGAAAAGAAAATGTTATAGAACATAGTTATTTTTTTTAAAAAGTGATGTAAAGAAAGTTGAAATTAACAACGGAACGGTAACGAGAAAAGACAATTTAATTTTTAAAATTCCAAAAGCGTTCCGTTCTTGATTACATTACGAACATGATTTTCTCCAAAATGGTACATCAGAAATTTATAGTTCGGAATATCAAGCACAAGCATATCTGCAGTTTTTCCTATCTCTAAACTTCCCAACGTTTCGCTTCGGTCCATTGCGGCGGCGGCATTCAACGTTGATGCAACGATTGCTTCTTCGGGAGTCATTTGCATTTGTGTACACGCAATGGTCATCATTAACGGCATAGAATAACTCATACACGACCCGGGATTAAAATCGCTTGCGATTGCAACGGGGATATTTGCATCAATGATTTTTCTTGCGGGTGCAAACGGATGATGCAAATTAAATGAAACTCCCGGAAGGAGAACAGCAACTGTTTCAGAATGTTGCAACGCACGAATTCCCTTTTCAGAAATATGTTCAAGATGGTCAACGGAAGTCGCTTGCATCTCGGCAGCGAGTTCTGTTCCGCCAAGATAGGAGAGTTCTTCTGCGTGAAGTTTCAATTTCATTCCGAACTGCTTTGCCGCGAGGAAAATTTTGCGTGTGTCGTCAAGCGAAAAGAAATTTATTTCGCAAAACACATCGCAAAACTCCGCAAGTTTTTTCTTTCCAACATACGGGAGCATTTCTTCGATGACGAGTTGCACATAATCGTTTTTTCTTTCTTTGTATTCCTTGGGAATTGCATGCGCGCCTAGAAACGTTGGAACCACGGTTGTTAATTCTTCTTTCTCAAGTTCGCGCGCGCATTCAAGTAATTTTATTTCGTTAGTGAAATCCAAACCATAACCACTTTTTGTTTCCACGGTTGTTGTTCCGTGTTTGAGCATCTGTAAAAGATAATGACGAGCGCTTTTCTTCAAATCTTTTTTTGTTGCATTTCTTGTATGCTCAACAGTATTCACGATTCCGCCGCCATACGCCGCAATTTCTTGATATGAAATTCCGCTTGCTCGCATAGTAAATTCGTTCTCTCTGCTTCCTCCGAAAATCGAATGTGTATGCGCATCAATAAACCCCGGCATCACAACACAATGTTCGCAATCGAGAGTTTCGATGTTTTCGGTTTTTGTTTTTGGGAAATCATTCATTGTTCCGAGCCAAAGAATTTTTCCATTTTCAGAAATTATTCCTGCGTTTTCAATAATGCCGAGTTCCCGCATTTCGCCTCCGCGGTTAAGTTTTTTTCCCCCTTGAGCAGAAACGGTTACTAGTTGTTTGATATTTGTGAGAGCGATGTTCATACATTGTTCGCGTGAAATTTTTTGCGCAAAGTTATAAAAAGCGTTTTCTTTTTCCAATTTTGTTGTTTGGAATTCACGGCAAAGAAGTCTATTTTTACCGCGTAAAATTACTACGCTCTTCATGTGAAAATTCTTTTACTTCTGTTTTTCTTTCTGAATGTTGGTGTTCAATGCGCATTTTCTGCGTTCGAACTTCGCGGAATCGGCGCGCGGGAAATGTTATTCGGAAGCAGCGCCGTTGCGTTGAAGAATTCATTGTGGTCGATTTCGTTCAATCCCGGAGGTCTTTCATTGCTTGTCGGAACTCAAACTTCCGTTTCCTATGCACCACAGCGATTCGGGTTGAAGGAGGTTTCTTCTTCTTCGCTTGCATTGGCTACTCCTTTTGAATTCGGAACAATTGCCGCAAGCGTTCATCGTTACGGATACGAAGCGTACAACGAACTTTCTTCATCACTCTCTTTTGCTAAAAATTTTACATCCATTGCCTTGGGAATTGCCGTTCACTATAATACACTTTCTATTCTGCGTTATGGAAATGATGCAACGTTAGGAATTGATGTAGGAATATTGGCGTTCGCTTCTGAAAATGTTTCGGTTGGTTTTTCTGCAACCAATATCAACGCTCCAACGATTGCTCAAAAAAAAGAACGTCTTCCGCAACTTTTTTCCATTGGCGTTTCCTATCATCCAATGAACGTCTTCACAGTTGCCGTTGGCGCAGAAAAAGATGTTCGCTACAAAATTTCTCCTAATGTAGCGATAGAATATTTTCCGATAGATGAACTTGCGTTGCGAGTCGGCGTAAGTGATGAACCCACGTTGTTTAACGGTGGATTAGGAATATCTATACATTCGATTACTCTTGATTACACATCTTCATCACATCAGGTGCTGGGATTAACCCATTACATTACCGTAACAATGCGAATGTAAAAAGCATAGAAAAAATAATTCTGGAATGAAAAATTTAAAGCGCATCGTTATATATCGTTTGTTCTTTTTTCTGTGGATTATATCTTCTTTCGCTTCTGCGCAGGAAGAAATAGAACATGACACACTGCAGGAAAACGAAATCGAGTATAGCGTTGAACAAATTGAAACCGACGAAAATGATTCACCGATTCTTGAAGTTTCTGAAGAAAATGAAAATACAACGTCAACATTGCGAACAGAAATTCGTTCGCGAGTGGCGCAGGAAATTCAAAAACGGAAAGGATTTGAAGACGGAACGTTTCTTGGCACACGCTTAAAATCGTATCAACGAATACGCGTGTCGCAAGAAAATATTTCCGGGGGAATTCTTTTTGAAAAAGATGCCGGCGAAAAAAAAATAAATGATTTTACAACGGGATTTGTTCGGGTAAAAAATTTATTCAACGCTGTTTCTGTTATTCTTGGCGATTACAGCATCGAAGCTGGGGAAGGGCTTTCGTTATGGCGCGGATTCGGTATCAGAAAAAGTTCCGACGTGTTCGCCCCTGCGCAACGAAATGCCCACGGCATAGTTCCTCATCTTACGTCCGATGAAGTAAATTTTTTTCGCGGCGGGGCGATGCAAATAACATCTTCTCAACTCGACATCGCATTGTTTTTTTCGCAACGAAAGCGAGATGCGAATTTTTCTCTCGGAAAAGATTCTACAACCTTGTACGACGCAGGATATTTCCGAACGGAAAATGAAATTGAAAAACGCTCGCAACTTTTTGAAACATCCATCGGCGGAACTGCTTCGTATCGTTTTTCGAAACAACTATCTCTTGGTGGAAGTTGGTATCGCGCACAATTTCATCGCACGCTTCTTGTGAGCGAAGGAAAAGTTTTCGCAGGAAAAATTCTTTCTCTCGCTTCGCTTTTTGTTGATGGAAAATTTCCCTTTGGGACATTGTTCGGAGAAATTGCGCTGCAGCATAATGCATCTGTTTCTGCGATTGCAGGAGCAGAAATTTCTCCCGCAAGAAATTTTCGCTTTCTTGTTGTTGGAAGAAATTATGCGCCCAATTTTTTTTCACTTCATGGATTGGCATTTGGCGAACGCATTACTACACGAAACGAACGAGGCGTGTACGTTGGATTTGTGCTTCGTTCCATTAAACGCACAACACTATCAATATACTATGACCAATTTTCTTTTCCGCAACCAACAACAACTTCCATATTTCCATCATACGGAAACGACTTTCTCTTTCGCGCGGATGTGCGTTCTACTAGAAAAATTTTACTTTCTTTGCAAATGCGGAAAAAAAATATTTTTGAAAAAAATACAAGTGTAATTGATGGAATATCTTTCCGTTTCGACGACCAACAAAAGAAATTTCAGTATCGCTGTACGTTTGATTATTCTGCAACCGATGAAATTTCTTTCCGTGAACGCATCGAGTATGTAACAATTGAGAAAACCATTTCTTCCACAAAAGAAGATGGACTTTTGTTGTACTCGGATGTGCGCGTTTCCATAGAAAAAGATGTTTCAACGTCGTTTCGTGTAGTATATTTTGAAACTGATGCATACGCGTCGCGTATAACGGAATTTGAAAAAGATGTTGACGGAGCATTGAGCATTCCTTCATTGTACGGAAAAGGAATTCGCTGGTATGTTTTTCTTGAATTGAATTTGTTTCCGCAACTCACACTGCAAGCAAAATACGGCGGAACATTTCGCGATGATGTGAAATTTATCGGAAGCGGAGATTTTGCGTTTCCGTCTAATGCGATGAATGCGTTGAGTATGCAATTGGAATGGAAGATGTAAGTTTTTCGCAAAAATATTCTGTATTTTCTTGCCGCGTTTCAACAATTTATTACCAATTTTTTCAAGGAAACTTTTATGAACGAACTTCAATTTCTCACACTCGATTCAAGAAATATGCGAGCGATGCTTCAAAATTTTCATCAACAAGTTGCAGAAGCGGTGCACATCGGAAAGAACGCAACGCTACCGAAAAAATTTAAGAAGCCGAAAAACATTGTCGTTGCCGGACTTGGCGGTTCTGCAATCGGCGGTGATTTGATTCGCTCGTATCTTGCAAACGAACTCGACGTTCCGATGCAAATTTGCCGCCACTATGTTTTACCGGAATATGTTGACAAAGATTCGCTCGTGATTATTTCGAGTTATTCGGGAAACACGGAAGAAACAATCGCGGCGCACAAAGACGCAATAAAACGAAAAGCAACGGTGCTCTGTCTTTCCACCAACGGCGAAACGGAAAAACTTGCAAAGAAACATAATCAGATGTTTGTCAAACTTCCTTCGGGGTTTCCTCCGCGCGCCGCTTTGGGATATTCATTTTTTCCAACGCTCGTTTTGTTTGCGCGGCTCGGTTTAATAAAATCGAAAGACACGGAAATAAAAGAAACGCTTGCGATGTTGAAAGCAAAAGGCGAATTGTATTCTTCGCTCGACACAAAACAAAATCCATCGCTTGCACTTGCGGAAAGATTGCACGGAAAACTTCCGATTGTGTATGCCGGCGCGGATTATTTTGATGTTGTCGGTTATCGCTGGCGCGGACAAATTTGCGAGAACTCGAAACAACTTGCATTCGGTCACGTCGTTCCTGAAATGAATCACAATGAACTTGTCGGTTGGAAAGTATTGAAACAGCAAATGAACAATATGACGGTTATTTTCCTCCGCGATAAAAAAGACCACAAGCGTGTTGGACTCCGAATGAATATTATGAAAGAAGTTCTCGCACAATACACAACAAATATCGAAGAATGTTGGAGCGAGGGAAAATCGAATCTCACACGAATGTTTTCTCTCATTCATCTCGGCGATTGGACAAGTTTCTATCTCGCAATTCTCAACAACGTCAATCCAACACCCGTGGAAGTAATTGATTATTTGAAGAATGAATTGGGGAAGGTGAAATGATATGCACGATAGAATTTCAATCAATCCAAATATTTGTCACGGAAAAGCGTGTATAAAAGGAACGCGGATTATGGTTTCCGTAATATTGGATAACTTAGCAGAAGGAGTTTCAGAAGAAGAAATTTTGAAAGGTTATCCATCGCTTACAAAAGAAGATATTCGCGCGGCAATTGGTTACGCATCAGATTTAGCGCATGAACGCATTTTGGAATTTGCGTAAGGATGAAATTCAAAACCGACGAAAACTTACCGGAAGAAATTGCTTATCTGCTACGTGAAGCCAGTTACGATGCAATGAGCGTTCGCGAACAACAATTCGGCGGAGAAGACGATAGCATAATTGCAAAAGTTTGTCTTTCAGAAAACAGAATTTTAGTAACGCTTGATGACGATTTTTCTGACATCAGAACGTATCCTCCAAAAAATTATCCCGGATTTATTGTATTACGCGTTCATAAGCAAGACAAATTCACAATAATCAACGCGTTTAAGAAAATTCTTCCTCTCATACAAAAAGAATTTGTCGAGCATCTTCTTTGGATAGTTGAGCCACATCGAATACGAGTTCGTGGAGAAGAATAACTTGTCCTTCCACCTCACCACCGATTTACAACCTTCCGGCGACCAACCTGAAGCAATCCGCCAACTTGTTGAAGGAGTGTTTCGCGGCGATAAATATCAAACATTGCTCGGCGTAACGGGAAGTGGAAAAACGTTCACGATTTCCAACGTGATTCAGCACATCGGAAAACCAACGCTGATAATGTCGCCGAACAAAACTCTTGCCGCGCAACTCTACGGCGAATTTAAAAGTTTTTTTCCGAGCGACCACGTGGAGTTTTTTATTTCCTACTACGATTATTATCAACCCGAAGCGTACGTTCCTTCGAGCGATACATACATTGCGAAAGATGCTTCCGTCAATTCCGAAATTGATAGACTCAGGTTGCGTGCTACGAGCGCATTACTCACGGGAGAAAAAAATGTTATCGTTGTTGCGTCGGTGAGTTGTATTTACGGAATCGGTGCGCCGGACGAATGGATGAAAGGAATTGTCGTTGCAAAAAAAAGACAACAACTCGCACGCAACGATTTTCTTCGCGCGCTTTCTGAAATTCATTATGTGCGCAACGATTTTGAATTCACACGCGGAACAATGCGAGTGCGAGGTGATGTGGTGGAAATAATTCCCGCATACGAAAATGAAGAAGCGTTTCGCGTGGAATTTTTCGGCGACGAGATTGAACGCATTTCTTCCATCAATGCGCTCACGGGAAAAGTTGTGCAAGAAGTTGAAAGCGCAGTTGTCTATCCCGCAAAACAATTTATCACGTCGCGCACTTCGATTGAAAATGCGATTGATTCTATTGTGGTGGAACTCGATGAGCGATTGAAAGAATTACGAGCGCAAAATAAACTTGTCGAAGCGCAACGGCTTGAACAACGCACAATGTTCGATATTACGATGATGAAAGAAGTCGGTTATTGTTCCGGCATTG
>VGWC01000082.1 GCA_016873775.1 Ignavibacteria bacterium
ATTCCCCCAAGTTTCTTTACGATAGTATCGCGCACATTTGCAAGCGTTGGAATCGGATTTTTCGGAGTTATCGCTTTCGATTTTGCGGCAAACGCTGTTGAAACGGTAAAAGTGCGGTATCGCGACGTATCCAAATAACGATTCACAAATTGCACGCGTATATTGTCGCCGCTTTTAACCGAAAGTTTTGCGCCTGTTTGTGTTGCTAATGGAATGGATACTTGCGCAAGATTATGATTGTACACACGCACAACAATATTTACCCAATGCAAACTATCTGCTTCGAGAACAGAATAATTGCCGGGTTTCACATTGTTGATTTGCAAAACCGAATCGTTCGTTGTTTCCATCAATGAATCTGTGGTTGCGCCGTAGTAAAAAGAGAGCGACCAGATTTTTCCGTTCACATCATCCGTTGAAAGTGTATCGCCATCGTAATCGGAAAATTTTTCAATACGAATTTTCGCTGTCGTGTATTCTCCGAAGTTTTGTTCAGACAATTGTAAGCCGGAAACGGCAACGAATCCGTCGGGAGCAAGACTTGCAATTCCATTTTCCAATGACAGCGATGTTGAAATCGAATAAGTTCCCGCAAATAAATTCGTGAAAGAATAAATGCCGCTTTCATCCGTATTTGTCGAATCGTTTTTTGTTCCGTTCAAATACATAGGAGCATCGGAAATTCCGCTTTCACCCGCATCATAGATTGCATTTGCATTGAGGTCGTGAAATTTTATTCCATTCACCCATGCGGGGAAAAACAACGCAAGTGCATTGTTACTTGATACAGTTCCGCTTGCAATCTGAAGAACAACGGTGTTTTGCGATTGTCGTACAACGTTTGCTTTCTCTGCTTTTGCATAAAGCGAATACGAGCCATACAAAAACTGCGCGAACGAAAAGTTCCCGTTTGCATCTGCAACGACAGAATCGAAAGGTTCGTTTTCATTAGTACGTTTCACAAAAACTTTTGCGCTCGAAAATCTGATTTCGTCGTTGTTGAAAACCGTATCGCCATTGCTATCTTCAAATACACTGCCGGAAACAATTCCACACTGAAAATTTCCAAAACTTTTTTCCGAAACATTCATTCCACTTTGGAAAATTGAAACAGAAATTGTTCCGGAATTTAATGGAAGCATTTGTTTCCATCCCGATGGTAAAACTTGCGTAAGGGTATAATTTCCCAACGTCAAGTTAGAAAAAGAATAATTTCCGTTAGCATCAGAAAGCGTTGAATCAATTTTTGTTCCGGATAATTTTATTTTCCAGTTCGCAAGTCCTTCTTCACCGTTCTCCTGAATTGCATTTCCGTTTTTGTCATGAAAAACATTTCCCGACATCAAACCGAGTTGAAAATTCCCAAAATTTTTATTGGAAATATTTTGACCTGAAGAAATCGTAATGTGGTAATTACTCAACGAAGCGGGTAAAGTTTGCATCCATCCATTTTGCTGAACTTCGCTGAGTGTAAACGTTCCCGCTAATAAATTGTTGAACGTATAATTTCCGTTTGCATCCGTGAGCGCCGAATCATTTTTTGCTCCCGAAATTCTAATTTTCCAATTTGCAAGTCCTGTTTCACCCGCATCTTTAATTCCGTTTCCGTTCGTATCGTTAAATTTCATTCCGGAAATACTTGCCGGTTGATAGTTCCCGAAATTGCGTTGTGTGAACGAACTTCCGCTTGAAAGAATGGAAACAGAATAGTTTCCCGAATTCACGGGAAGAGATTGTATCCATCCGATTTGCTGAACTTCCGAAATCGTATAACTACCGACAAATAAATTCGAGAATGAATAGTTGCCGCTTGCATCTGTGAAAACAGAATCATTTTTCCCACCGGAAATTTTAATTTTCCAGTTTTGTAATCCGCTTTCGCCCGCGTCTTTAATTCCGTTTGCATTGATATCGTTGAATGTTGTTCCACTGATTGTTCCCAATTGAAAGTTTCCGAAATTTTTTCCGCTCACTTGTTGTCCCGTCGTAACAGTTACCGAATACGAACTATTATTGATTGGTAATGTTTGATTCCATCCGATTTGTTGCACTTCGGAAATAGTATAATTGCCGATGGGAACATTGGAGAACAGGTAATTTCCGCTCGCATCGGTGAGAACGGAATCGTTTTTAGTGCCGGAAATTTTTATTTTCCAATTTGCAAGTCCGATTTCATTTGAGTCTTTAACCGCGTTTCCGTTTGCATCGAGAAATTTTGTTCCGCTGATATTTCCCGTTGCAACTCCGCCCGTTTTTATTCGAACACTGTCGAGATAGAAATTATTCCCGTAACCATTCACGGCTTTAAATTTTAAGACGACATTCGCACCGACAACTTGCGCACCTAATAGTACACGCACTGTTTTCCATTGAGACGAAGTTGGGGTAAATTGCGAAGTCGTTGCGGGAGCAGTTGCAAGCGTAGAACCCCACGCATAAAATAATGAAACAGGAAATGTTGTTCCGCCATCAAGCGACATTTGCACGCGAAACGAATCTACGTACGTAGAATTATATTCTGCATACGCATAATCGAACAACAGCGAATCGGTTGCGAGAAATCCATTGATAGCAGGAGCAATAAGTTCATCGGTGCTTCCTGTATTTGCGTTAGTGTAGAAATCATACTTTGCAGATTTTGCGCCAATTCCATAACTGCTGACGCTGGAAATTTGCCACGTTACATCGTTATTCGGATTATTCAATGTCCAGTTTGTTGGTGGAACAAGTCCATCTTCAAAATCTACAGTAGTCAAAGACGATTGTGGAACAACTTTATTACCAAAATCAATATTCGTATAAGAATTTCCGTTAGAGAATGATAACGAATGAACGCCCGAAGCAGGATATGTTTGCGCCCATCCGAATTGTTGAACTTCGCTAACGGTAAAAGTTCCGTTTTGCGTTATGATAAAAGAATAATTTCCACTTCCATCAGTAATGGTTGAATCGGAATAGGGACCGCTAATTTTGATTTTCCAATTTGCAATTCCCGGTTCTCCCGCATCTTTATTTCCGTTTCCGTTCACATCTTTAAATTTCATTCCGCTAATCATTCCCATCGCACGATTTCCAAAATCTTTTCCTGTACTAGATTGACCATTGGAAAGCGAAACTGAATATGTTCCCGAAGCAGGCGCAGTTTGTGTCCATCCGTTTTGCTGAACTTCACTTACGGTGTATGTTCCTGCAGTAAGATTTCCGAAATAATATTCGCCTGCTCCACTCGTTAGCAACGAATCAACAACTGGACCTGAAATTTTTATTTTCCAGTTTGCAAGTCCGTTTTCTCCTGCATCTTTTACCCCGTTTCCATTAATGTCGTTGAATTTCATTCCGGAAATACTTGTGTTGTTGATAGAAATAGAAGTTTCCCATATTCCTCTTCCGTATGTTGCCGCGCGAAGTTTGCTTGTGCCAAGATGAATTTCCAGTTCGCTTACAATAACATTTGGCAATCCTGTTGAAAACAACTCCCACGAAGTTCCACCGTTTGAAGAATGATACGCGCCAACATCAGTTCCTACAAAAAGTTCACTTCCGTTTTGCGGATGAACAGCAATACAATTTGTTGGAATAGAAGGTAATCCTGTCGAAATGTTTTCCCACGACGTTCCGCCGTTCGTTGTTTTGTACACTTTGCTGCTTCCGTAACCTGAAAACGTTACAAATAATGTCGTTGAACTTGTTGGGTGAACTGCGAGATATGTTATTGAAGCACCGGGAAGTCCGGTCGAAATGCTTGTCCAGTTTCCTCCGTTGTTTGTTGTTTTGTACAATGATGATGACGTTGCCGCATAAATTGTATTAGTGTCTGTTGGTGCAATTGCAAGAGCAATAAGAGTAGAACCGGTTAATGAAGAACTGATTGCTGTCCAACTATCGCCGCGATTCATTGTTTTATACACTTTTGTTGTTCCTAAGTACAACGAATACGGATTCACAGGGTTGATGATATAGGGAGTAACCCATCCGCCATTTTCACTAATTCCGGAAGTAATGGAAGTAAAAGATGTGCCGCCGTTTGTTGTTCTCCGAATCGCACCGTAATACAATTCGCCATAACCGATATTTTCATTGGAATAATCAATCAGTGTTTCCATTCCGTCTCCGCCGATAATTCTTCTCCACGCTCCGCTTAAATATCTATCGGTTCCGTTATCTTGCGCTCCTCCGTAAATTCTGTTTGCATTGGTTGCAGATGCTCCTAATTTGTAAAACTGTGTAATTGATAATCCGTTACTCAAATCTGTCCAAGCAGTTCCTCCGTTTGTTGACTTAAAAATACCACCATCATTACCGACAAAAATAGTATTATTATTTCCGGGAAGAAAACAAAAACCGTGCTGGTCTGCGTGTATATATGGAACTCCCGTTCCGGAATACCAATGCGTAATTTTTGTCCACGAAGTTCCGCTTGTTGTTGACTTGTACATATTTATTCCGCCAACATAGATGACAGTTGCATTTGTTGGGTCAGTATCAAGCACCAAATCATACCATCCCTGTCCATCAGTTCCCGTTCCATCCCACGAAAGAATGTTTGGTGTCGTTGATTGTTGCGTCCAATTCGTTCCTGCATCGGTTGTTTTGTATAATCCGTAAAAACCAGATGCCGAATTGACATACAGCGCATAAATTGTTGAAGGTGTAGAATTTGCAATACTCACGGCTACTCTTCCAAATCCGGAAGTTGGTAAACCCGTTGTAAGTTGTGTGAAAGACGAGCCCGTATTTGTAGATTTATACACTCCATAATTATTTCGTGCGGCGTACCAAATTGTTGCATCAGTTGGATTCACTTCCAAATCCTTAAAATTTCCGGAGAGAATATTTGTCCACGATGATCCAGCATTTGTTGTCCGGTAAATTCCAACGCTTGTTGCAGCGAGAATAATATTTCCATCCGTAGGATGTGATACAAGTTTACTGATAGTTCTGGTTTGTGAAGTTGTCCAGTTGAGTCCCGTGGTGTTCCACGTATTTCCGCCATCGGTAGATTTTAAAACACCTATGCTATACGTATCGCCGGCATCACCATCTCCGGTTGCAATATACATCGTATTGGGATTTGTTGGGTCATAGATAATTGATGTAATTCCCAAAGAACCAAGCATATCGGTATTGGTTGTCCACGAAGAACCTCCATCGTTGGACCTCCATAAACCGCCAGAAGCAGAACCTATCCAAATGTTACTGGTATTCGCAGGATGAATTACAACACAATTTATTCTTCCAACACCGCCCTCATTTGCAGGAATGACAGAAGGACCAATGAGGGTCCAATTTGCATTGACGTTTTTTTGCTGTGGAAAGGTGCGATAATATTCTTCCATTCGCGTTCGCAAAATATCGGAAGCGGGAAAATTTCCTGTTGGAAATACACGCTGTTCCCAAAACCATTCCCATCGCTTAAACTGCTTCCAGCCAACACTGCGACCGGGAGTTTTTCCTTCCCAATAATTATTGAATTCCTCCTGAATTTTGTAAAAATTTGTTTCTCCTTCACGGAGATTTTTCGTCCATGGTTGCGCATTGATAATAGTAAAACCAAAAATCGTTAGCGCAAAATACAAGATGAAATGTTGTAAACGTGTATACATAAAAAACTTTCTGACATTAGATTTTTTTGTTGGGAAGAAATACAGAAAAAATATAGTTATTGAATGTGATGTTTGCAAGTTTATTTTCCAGAATTTTCATCCCAAAAATTTCTATAAAAAAAACGAGAGACGCAATATCTCTCGTTTCCCATTCTTGAGTATCAATTTCCGTTATGGATTCCTTACATTTGCTACCGCGTTTCCGAGTTCTCTCATCGGTATTTTTAAAGAAGAAATCCCTTTATCAATCGCCTCGTTTTCATTTTTTCCCATTCCTTTTCCCGTTGCAGAAACTGTTGCAATGATACGCGATACGTGTTCGTCAATAAATTCAATTGCAAGGGAAATACTTTGCGTGAACATTGTTCCGCTCATTCCATCAACTGTCCCGCTGTTTTCTGCACCGAGTGTCGCTTTGACAAGAATTTGCGATTTCTCGTCTGTAACCGCCCCGCTCTGTTCTAACGATTGAATTAGTTTTTTTCGAAAATTCTCTTTTGCTTTCGTGCTTCCTGCGCCGAGAATTTCTACTTTGCACGTTATGCTTTTTTGTTCGAGAGTAAATTCGAATTTCACTGATGTATTTTTTGCAACCAATGAACGCAATTCACTGCTCATAGTTTTGAAATCTATCAACGAAAGTACTTTTCCTTTTCCTCCCATAACGCCTTTGGCTTCGGCAAGAAATGTATGTTTTGCAAATCCGTTTTCGTCGGAAATGATTGTTGCAAGAATATCATTTTGAATTTTGAAGACGATGGGAACTCCCTTCAGCGGTAATTCTCCATTTGCAGTTTTCACCGTCGCTTTGGTTACCAATTGTTCCGAAAGATTTTTTCCTATTTCACCGCGCTGTGCATTCCCGGAAATAATGGTCAAGGAAATTCCGGAGAGATACGATTTCAATTCCGCTTCAATGATTTCCGGTTGCACGGTTCTCGGAAGCGTATAGAACGATGGCGCAATACCGTTGTAAAACATTACTTGCGGATAACATGCATCAAACGAATTGAGCGCGTCAAGATATGTTGAAATTGCAACATTGATTTTCGCTTGCATCGAAAATTCTTTTGCTGAAATAACTTGTTGTTCGATGCGTTTGATTTTTTCTTCGATGCCTGTTTTAACAAAAGAAATGAATGCAGATTTTTCTAACGCTACCATAACATACGTTTGATTGTCTTTGTTGGAAACCTCAGTGTTCACTGTTTGCAATCCGACGAGTTCCGTTGCATCAACAATACTCTCTGTTCTGTTTTCAATGTTTGAAGTAAGTTCCGAATTTTTTCCGACAGTGATTTCTTTTTGAACGGATTGTATCTGCGACGAAACCCGCACTTTGAATTGCGCCGCAATATCCGTGCGCGCAGAGTTTGTTGCCATTTCAATTGCTTTTGTATCCGTTCCTTTTGCGCTTCCGACTCCGAGCCAAAATTCTTCCGAAGAATATTTCGGAAGTTTTTTTTCGAGATACCATTGAGGAATTTGCGCAACGCAAATATTTTTTCCAATGAGAAACCATATTCCGATAAATACATAGTTGAAGTATCTCCGGTAAAGCATAACATATTTCCTTTCAAAAAACATTACTGAAAAAATTATTTATTTTGAATTCGTTTAATCGTACACCCCTTAGCAGTCGTTTCTTTCACAGAAATTTCTTTTCCTGCAAGCAATGCGTCGAGAGTGTTTTGTAAATCGTGCGCTGTTACTTCTTCCGCTTTCCGTTTATCGTCAATGCGTCCGTGATACAAGAGTTTTCCTTCTTTGTTCACGACATACACTTCCGGTGTAACGAGCGCGCCGTATAAATCAGCAATTTTATTTCCATTGTCCTTCAATACAGGAAAATTGAATTTATGCTCTTTCGAATGTTCTGCAATATTATCAACCAATTCTTCTTTGTTTGAATTGATGCCAAAAAATGAAATTCCTTTTTTGGAATATGTATTATTGAGTTTTGCCATTCGCTCGTTGTATGCGTTGGAAGCGGGACATTCGGTGGAGATAAACATAATTACGGAGAATTTGTTTTCCTTCTCTTTCCGAACTTTATCGAGTGAAAATTCTTTACCGTCATAATTTTTCAACGTGAAAGATGGAACACTCTCTCCGATTTTGAGATTTTGTAAATCAGAAGAAAGTGCAAGTGAAGTGAATAATAATATGAGAGTGATGAGATTTTTCATAGTTGTGTTTTGGTTTTGATTGTGAATTGAAATGTTTAGCCACGAATTACACTAATGTTTCCCGAATGTTCGCAGTTTTATTGGTGAAAATTCGTGCAATTCGTGGCTAATAAAAAAAACTTTGAATTGCATCAGCAAGTATTGTAATTTCGGAAGTTAGAACATCTGCAACGGGTAAATTAGTTTCGTCTTCCAATTTCTTTTTCGCTTCGAAAATTTGTTGCGCGTTCATATTCACTGTATTCATCGCAATGCCAACAACTTTTGATTTCTTAAATGGCGAAAGAATTTCTTCGTGCAGAGAAATTATTTTTCTCAAATCCGGAATCTGTAAACCGTAATCGTCAAATTTGCGAATCGGATGATGAACGAGAATCATCGCATCGGGCATCACGCCGTGCAGTAATCCCAATGTTACACTCGAATATCCTTGATGTGTCAGCGAACCTTGTCCTTCAACGTGAATAAATTCTTTTCCTTCTGCAATGCGCCTATCAATTTCCATTTCAATTGCGCCCGCAACAAAATCACTCACGACAGAATCAATCGCAACACCGCGTCCCGAAAGTAAAATTCCCGTTTGTCCCGTTGCAACAAAATCCGATTTCAAATTTCTTCGCACAAATTCTTTATGGAGTTCGAGCGATGCCGTCATTTTTCCAACGTTGCAATCTGTTCCAACCGTAAGAATTGTTTTTGCTGTTCGTGTTTTCCAACTTCCTTTTGCGACAACTTCATATTCATTCGGAATTTTTCTTAAATCGGAAATTGTAACATCATATTTTTTTGCAAGCGAAGAAAATTCTTCATCATCGGAAAGATACGTGTGCAAACCACTGATGATATTGAGTTTGTGTTGAATCGCTTCGGTGATAATTGCGCGCCACTCGTTCGGCAATCTACCTCCCATCGGCGCAATACCAATGAGAAGCGTATTTGGATTTTGTGAAAATGAATGTCGGAGAGAAGAAAAAATTGGAATGTTGTTACCGAAACCAAGAATATCGTTTGCAGTTTTTCCTGCATTGCGACTATCTATAACACCGACAACTTCATTGGGAATATAGCGAATCGCTTGATTGCACGTTTTCGATTCGAGCGGAGAAAATTTTCCTTCGGCGAGGATTACGATTCTTCGATTCATCATTCATTCTACTTATTCAACCGAAAGTTTGCAAGTTTCACCAATGCTTCCGCGCTCCATTCCTGCGGCTGCCAACTGCGAACATAAATTTGCGGCAATGCTTGCTCGAAATCCACAAGCAAAAATAAATATCCTTCATCCGCATACGACGTTGAATTGTAATTTTGCCGCATACTGATTCCGTACGTTCCTTCCGTTGCATTCTTCTTATTGATTTTGAACGTAGAAAACGCAAGCGCGATATCTTTTTCTTTCTTGAACACTTCGCTTTGTTTTTTCAAGAACTGCGTTTTCGTGTACGTGATATATTGAATGTTCGGCTGCGATTCATTCATTGCAGAATACTGATACGGATTTTTGCTCGCACTTTTTTTCATTTCTCTTCCGACAATAATGACCGCTTCATCGGCAAAAATAGAATCAAGCGTTGCCATATCTCTGCACATATACGTCGTGCGATATTTTTCCATAAACTTTACTATCACTTGCCGATTTCCCCAATCGTTGCCAAGTTTTCCTTCTTCGACAAACGTTTGATACAAGTTATCCATAATGCCAAAGTTCACGTCGTAGAGTTTTCCATTATCAAAAAAATCAAGAATGAGATATTCCGTTGTTTGTTTGCTGAGTGAAGGATAATTATTCAGCACTTTTATTTTCCTTACTTCCCAACCATTGAACGTTTTATTCACATCGGCGGGAATAAAAAAATCAATGAAAGAAATATTATTCAACTTCAAAACATTGAGGATTTTCTTTTGCAAAAAATCATCGCTCCTGTAATTTTCTTTGATTGCATTCTCATCTCGGCGATAGAGCAAATCTAACAAAGCAAGCGTTTCATTTTTTATTTGTTCGATTACCGTTGCGCTATCTTTGTTGTTCAACTGCAATTGAAATATTCCGATTTGTTCTTCGTCTGAAATTTTTTCCTCTGTTTTTTTCTTTTCCTCTTTTGGTTTTTCAACTTTCAGCGCAACTTGCTTTGTGTTTTTGAACGTTGGCTTCAACACTACATTCCACAACTCCGCAACTTCTTTTATTTCCTCTCGCGCTTCGTAATAACTGTATTTGATGTTCACATCTAGATTTTCAAATTTCACGCTTGCGCCGACTAAACGAAATGCCGCTTCTCCATCTGTAGCGGTTACATTCACTTGATTTGTTCCATCCCAAAACGAAAATTCGAGATTAGAAATTGGTTTCTCGTTCGCAGAAAGTACAAATACTAACTCACGCTCTTTCTCGGAAACTTTTCTCTCTTTGCGCAAACTAAATTTTACAGAAGAAATAATTGCATTGAGACGCAGCGGAATTTCTGTCGTGAGATTTTTATTATCGTGCAGAACAATTTGAGACGGAACCGAATTAAGAAGAATTGCGCCAAAGTAATACCATTTGAGTGCATCGCCGTAATTCATCGCTCGTTCCAATTCCTTTGCATTGTTGCAAATATCGCCGACAAGTGCGAGACGTTCTTGAAAAAGTTTTTCCACTTCACTTTTTTCGATGTAATGAAACACTTCAATTTTTCCGCTTGCTTGCGTTTTGTTTGTGTGGAGATTTTTCAGTGTCGCAGTGGAATACGAATGGAGAATTTCCTGCACATTCTCATTCAACTTCCCGGATTTTTCTTCAACGCTTTTTTGAAACGACGAAGAAACAGTAACAGCAATACTTTGCGTAAGTTGTTTCAACGCATTATCAAACGCTTCCTTTTCATTTTCCGAAGATGATTCTCC
>VGWC01000083.1 GCA_016873775.1 Ignavibacteria bacterium
AGAATGTTTGTTCCATTTCTTTGGCGAAGAAAGTAGTTCCATTCCTTTCCATACGCGAAAACGTTTGTGAATGAGTTTGTGCAACGCGCGATAAAAATCCGGCGAATACGTTCCGTGATACATCATTGCCAAATCCTGACTATCGAACCAATTTTGTTTTTCACCGAGTTGTTCGCGTACGTTGTCGTAAAATTTTGTTCCTGGTAGCGGATACGAAACCGAAACGCCAATTTCATCGGGCAAACATTCGCGCACCATAAAAAACGTTTTTTCGATATCGTCTTTCGTTTCGCCTGTGTAACCAAATTGCAAAAAGAATCCGACGCGAATGTTGTGGCGTTTCAGTTTGCGCGTCGCTTCGTAAATTTGCTCGACTGTTGTTCCTTTTTCCATCGCGTCGAGAATTTTTTGTGAACCACTTTCCGCTCCCATCCACGTTGATGTGCAGCCGGATTTTGCAAGCGCTTCAATCGTGTTTCCTTTCACCAATAAATCCGCGCGCGATAAACATTTGAAAGGAATTACTGCATTTTCTTTTTGCACAACTTCTGCAAACTCTTGAATCCAATTCGGTTTCAATCCAAAAATATCGTCGCAAAACCACAAGTGGTTGGGAGAATATTTTTCTTTCAACAATTTCATTTCAGCAACAACATTCTGCGGTGAATGAACATTATACACTTGTCCGTAAATCGGTTTCGCGCACCAATTGCAATGAAACGGACATCCGCGCGTTGTAACAATATTCATCGAAAAATATCCGTGTCGCTCGGTCCAAATTTTTCTATACTTCTCAACATCAACAATTTCTCGTGTAGGAAATGGAAGTGTATCGAGTTGTTGTAATACTTGGCGATGATTGGTTTTGATTGTGTTGTCGTGCTGAACTTGTTTCAGCATATTCTCATTAGATCCCGAAACAAGTTCGGGATGACGATAATCTTTTTTAAAAGCAATTCCATTTATACTTTCAAACTCCTGATTTGATTTTCCGGAAAGTTTTTCGAGAAGTTCAAAAAGCGTTTGTTCACCTTCGCCGAAAATTACAAAGTCAGCACCGTGCGATAAATATTTTTCGTAATGGTCTGCGGCATCGCTTCCGTGAATGATTACAGTACAACCGAATTTCTTTCCAAGTTCGCTCATCGTGAACGCAGCAAGTCGCATTCGTTCCAAACACATTTTCGTTAAGTAGTTGAAATCGTCGTCGTAGATTACGAGAAATTTCGGTTTGTGTTTTTTGAGTTCGGGAAGAAGTTCGTTTTCATTTTCCGCGAGCATCGCATCGAACAACGCAACAGAATATCCTTTCGATTGAAGAAAACTCGCGGCGTACAATGTGCCAAGCGGAGAATACGGCATCATTGCTTTGTATTCTTTCTCGTCGAATTTGAGGAAGTAGGAATGTGTGAATAAAACGTCAATCATTTCGTTTGCTGGTTTTTGTGTTTGTTGGTTTGTTCGTTTTTTGGCTACTTCATTTTAACGAACTAACCAACTAATCAGCAAACAAACTAACACATCGTAATCTTATGTTCGCTGTATTTCGCTTTGCTTCACCGCGACATTTCTTTTTTTCAATTCTACTTCGTAGCGATGCAGCACTTTATCTTCGAAGTTTAAAACAAACGCGCGTGATTCATATAATTTACATTTAAAGATGCGATTGCGCGTTACTTCGTCAAATTGCGGATAACGCGATTTCCAGATTTTCTCAGTTTTTTTCATCAACCAATTATCGAGAGCGGATGAAAGCGTATTCTGGAAAAACAATTCCAGAATTTTTTGAATCAAACTTTGCCTCATTTTGAATTTTTTTACATTTAGGCGCGCTAACGTATAATTTGGAAAATATTTTTTTATCCAATCATTCTGTTTGATATACTCTGCGAAGAGAGAATAATTATACAACGGTTTCAGGTGCGCGATTTCCATTGCAGTAAAAATATTTATTTCGTCCAGTTCAAGATGTTCTTCATCAATAAAGTAGTTGACGCAGAAATATTTTTTGTTGTTCAAGAGAAATATTTTTTTGAACAGAATTAGCAACGTTCTGCAAATCCATAAACGATTTTTTGCAGTAATGATCATAAAATCTATATCACCGTTGTTACTCGAAATATTTTTCGAGAGTTCACCGGAAAGAAATATTCCCCGTACGAAAGGAAATCGTTTGATAATGTGGGTTACAAACTTCGCAATACGCAAGAGTGAACGTGCGTTCTTTTCTTTTTGTTTTCTCGTTTCGATATCGCATTCGTTCTGAAGAAAGATAAATCCGTTTTTTTCTAAAATTCGTTCGTCGGAAAATTCTGTTTGCATTTTTTTATAAAACTCATTAAACGAGATAGAGTTCATGGGAAAAAAAGTAAACAGTTGTTGTGCGGTTAACGGATAATGAAATAAATCATAATACACTAATGTACGTAACGCATCATCAGAAAAATCTTTCTGTGATGGTGAATTATGTTCGTTATCGGTTATCATTAAATTAAAAGATGTGAACGATTTTATGCCGCAAAAGTAAGGAAAGTCTGTTATTTACGAAAAGACGAAAGTCACGATTTCACAGAGTTTTGACGAACATTTTTCCTGCGAGTTGTTTCACAATTCCTTTAAATTCCAAACTCAATAAGTTGACAAGAACATCCGAAGTTATGAGTTCGGTTTTCTCTGCAATCATATCAATATGTGTCGGTTCTTCGGAAAGTATATCAAAAATTTTTTTCTCGAAAAGCGAAAGTGAAATTTCTTGTTGTGGTTTTTCGTTTTTCGATTTTAGAATTGGTCGAAGTTTGTATTCGAGTTCTTTTATTACATCGTCCGGAGTTTGTGCAAGTTTTGCACGACCTTCTTTGATGAGAATGTTACAGCCATTGCTCTTTTCACTGTTGATTGGTCCTGGTATCGCAAACACTTCTTTGTTTTGATCCAGCGCAAGTTCTGCCGTAATCATTCCGCCTCCGCCAATTTTACTTTCGATAAGAAGTGTTCCGAGCGAAAGTCCGCTGATGATTCTGTTACGGCGCGGAAAATTAAATCCATCTGGTTTTGTTCCGAACGGAAATTCAGAAATCACTGCGCCGTTTTCGGCAATTAACTTTGCAAGTCCTTTATTATCGAGCGGATAAATTTCATCTAATCCACTTCCAATCACAGCGATTGTTCTTCCATTATTATTAAGAGTTGTTCTGTGAACGGTCGAGTCAATTCCAATTGCTAAACCACTGATAATGGTAATTCCTAACTGAGAAAATTCTTTCGTAAAGTTTTCGCACACCTGTTTTCCGTAATTTGTTGGCGTTCGTGTTCCAACTAGTGCAAGTGAATATTTGTCTTGGGGAAGTAAATTTCCAAGAACAAAAAGAAAAATCGGCGCATCGTAAATTTGTTTGAGTTGTTCTGGATAATTTTTTGATGAAATTGAAATTATGGTCGCACCAAGTTTTTCTGCTTTTGAAAATTGTTCTTCGGAAAACTGATTTGCTTTTTCGTACTGAGAATTTTTTCTGAATTCAAGGAGCGATTTTGTTAGTGAAGGAGAAGTGAGTTGCTCAAGTCGAGCAAAAGGAGTAGTGAAGATTTCCTCGAGCGAAGAAAATTGGGAAATCAGTTGACGTAATTTTACATCACCGATTCTTTCCACCTGTGAAAGGATAAGAAGTTCTTTTGTGGAGAACATTTTACTTGCTTATCTGAAATTATTCTTTCACGTCAATTCCATCAACAACGGCAACGATAACGGAATGCACTGGGATTTTATCGTCTTTTAGAATTTGCCGTGCGCCGCTTCCTTCTTGCATCACGAGAACAACATCGCCTACGCCTGCGTCAACCGTATCAACAGAAAGAATTTCTTTGCCGATAAATTTTCCACTCGTATCAATCGGTTGCGCGATGAGAAGTTTTTGCTCTTTGAAATGCTCGTCCTTGTGTGTAGAAACGATAGTGCCGGTGATTTTACAAAGTACCATTTTTAGTTCAATATTATTTTCTCTTTGATAACAATTCGTAATTGGTAATTAGTCATATGTCATTAGTAGTTTTCTCGATGGACAAATGACTGATTACAATTAATCAATAACGACTAACTATTAACAATTTCCTTTGTTGCTTGTTCGATGAGATGGTCTGTCATTTTTTCTTCCGGTGATTCTGCGATGATGCGCAAAATCGGTTCTGTGTTTGATGCACGAACGTGAATCCATCCCAAGGGAAAATCCAAACGAATTCCGTCTGATAAATTTATTGTCGCTTTCGAAGAATATTTTTCAACAAGAGACGAAATAATTTCTTTCGCGTTGAGAGTTCCGATTTCCAATTTCGTTTTCTTCATTGAATATTTCGGAAGAGAGTTTTTAAGTTCCGAAACGGTTCCATTACATTCGCAAAGCAGTTGCAAAAACAATGCAATTCCCAAACTTCCGTCGCGTCCCCAATGTAATTCTGGGAGAATAATTCCTCCGCTTCCTTCTCCGCCAACGATTGCGCCAAGTTCTTTCATTTTTTTTGAAACGTTGATTTCGCCAACGGGAGTTCGCACAAGTTCTGCATTATTTTTTGTCGCAACATCTTCAATTGCTTTTGTTGTGGAAAGATTGACGACAGCAGTAGATTTGAGATTTGAGATTTGAGATTTGTGTTTTAAAATAAGTTTACTGCAGGCAACGACGGTAAACTCTTCGGAAAATGCTTCTCCGTTTTCCATAATGATTGCTACTCTATCTGCATCTGGGTCAAGCGCAAAACCGACATCTGCATTTTCTTTTTTTACTCGCTCACGAAGTTCTGATAAATTTTCGGGAAGTGGTTCGGGGGCGTGAGGAAAAATTCCGCTATCATCGCAATGTACTTTTATAATATCGCAGCCAAGTTTTTTTAACAACGGAATTGCAAGTAAACTTCCCGAAGCATTGACGCAATCAAGTACTACTTTGAATTTTCGTTTTTGAATTTGCGCAACGTTGATATACGGAAGGTTGAGAATTGCTTCGAGGTGTTCTGAAAGTAAATGCTGTGCTGATGAATGTTCGCCAAGTTCATTCCACGAAGAATATGTTCTCGATGTTGAGTTTGCAATTTCCCAAAACGTTTTCGATTCATCTTGATCAAGAAACATTCCTTGTTCGGAAATATATTTCATTCCGTTCCATTGCTGCGGATTATGGCTTGCAGTTACGGCAATTGCCGGTGAAGAATATTTTTTTGCGGCGAATAAAAGCGTTGGAGTGGGACAAATTCCTATTGCAGAAACATTTTTTCCGATTGCTAACAGTGTTGAAGAAATGATGTTTGTAAAAATTTTTCCTCCGCTTCTTCCATCGCGACCGAGGAAGAAAGTTTTTGCTTGTGAGAATTTGGAAAATGCAGAAGCGTATCGGACAACAACTTCGGGAGTTAGTGATTTGCCGATAATGCCACGAACGCCGGAAATGCTTACCATTAACATTAGAATGTTCTCTTGTGCTTACAGTTCTTTTTGTTTCAACTCATCAACAAGAGTACGAAGTTTTGCAATTTCTGCCTGTGCGTTTCCGATATTTTGATTTGCGAATCGCAAGCGTTCGCCGATGATTTGCGCAAGTTTTAAAACAATTTTCAATCCCGTTCTCGGATTTTTTTCCATCAATTTAAATAAATCGGGACGAAAGAAACCGATGAGATTGCATGCATTCACGGCAATTGCAGAAGCAGAACGTGGCGATTCGTCGAGAAGAGCGAGTTCTCCGAAAAACGCACCCGTATGTAATTGCGCAAGTTCGTTATCATTATTTTCCAATTTAATAGAAACATCACCTTCTTTGATAACGTACATTCCTAATCCTGGGTCGTTTTGGTAGAAGATGTATTCTCCTGGTACATACTTCCGTTCGTGAACAATGAGAGCAACGTTGCGTAACTCGCGTTTGTTTAGCGTTTGAAATATTGGCACGTCAGCAAGTACGGATTCGATGGAACGTATTCTTTTTTCTTTTTTCCCGAATACATTTCCCCACAAACTATCGAGAGATTGTTGCTGGGGAGTTGCTTGTGATTGATTTGCTGTTTTATCTTCTTTCACGGCAATTAAAAAAAAATGTGATTGAATATACCAAAAGAAGAAAAATATTCAACGCAACCGAAAAAATATCCTAACGTCCGTTTGATATAATAGAACTTTTTTTTCCATTTGCAATTTCAATGATGCATTGATTCTTTTTCAAACAACATTTTGAAAAAAATATTTTTTTTCTGAATAGTTTTTTTGATTATTACCGTATCAAATTCTATATTAAACACAAAATTCATCATAGTTTCATTAGTTTCATATTTAAGTAAAGATGTAATATGCACACCGAAGTATCAGAAGTAGATTTTCTACGCCAAGTTTCAATCTTTAGCGGATTGACTGATGAAGATGTTGTGCGTGTTGCGAATATCGGTTCGATAAAAGTGTATCAAAAGGGAAGCGTCATTGTTATGGAAGCAGAAGCAGGAGCGGCAATGTTTTCCATTATTTCGGGAAAAGTAAAAGTTGTTCGTTCCGATGGCGAAGGGAGAGAAGTCATTCTCTCCATCCTCAGCGAAAGCGATGTCTTTGGCGAACTATCTCTCCTCGATGGGCACGCGCGTTCAGCATCGGTAATTGCGATAACAGAAACAGAAGTATTCGTGATTCACCGTCTTGATTTTATGCATCTCGTTCACACGTTTCCTTCTATTTCGCTTGCGTTACTTGGCGAACTTGCTCATCGGTTACGCAAAGCGGATGCGCAAATTAAAAACCTTTCTCTTAAAGGAGCAGAAGACCGCGTAGCAAGCGTTATTTTGCAACTGGCAGAAGAAGTTGGGCGAGTCAAGTATGGACGTGTTATTATCGAGGATATTCCTTTACAACAAGATTTAGCAAACATGGCAGGAACATCGCGAGAAACATTCTCGCGGATGTTGCACCAATTTATTAAAGCGGGCGAAATAATTCTTGATAGCGATACGTTTATTATCAACGATTATGAAAAATTCCGACACAAATACCGATAACAAATTATTCCGATGAGTATGTTTGCCGATTTACATTTGCACACAACGTACTCCGATGGTACGCTTTCTCCGTTTGAATTATTAACGAAAGCGAAAGAAATTGGATTGAACACCATTAGTATCACAGACCACGATACTGTTGGAGCGCTTGATGAAGCAATTGCAATAGGAACTGCAATGGGTATCGAAGTAATTTCCGGTGTCGAATTCAGTTCCATAGTCGAAGACCGCGAGTTCCATATTCTCGGATATTTCTTCGATTACAAAAATATTGAATTACTCAGTTATTTAGATTACTTCAGAAGCGAACGACTAAAACGCGCTGAAAAAATTGTCAATATACTTCATTCGCTCAAGATCCCTCTCGATTTCGATGCCGTAGTCAATAAAGTACACGGCGATTCAATCGGCAGGCCGCATATTGCACTTGCTTTGCTCGAGGGCGGCTTTGTTCGCTCGTATCAAGATGCGTTCAACAAATACCTCGGCGCCCGTTGTCCTGCGTACATCGAAAAACAAAGTGTTCCTCCCCAAGAACTCTTTGCGATGATAACACGCGCTGGAGGACTTTCCTTTGTTGCACATCCCGGAAAATTCTTAAACGATTCGCTCTTGCAAACGCTCATTCAATCCGGAGTTGACGGCATAGAAGTTATCCATCCATCACATTCGCACGGAGTAATTCAGTTTTACCGTTCTGTCATCAACGAATTTTTCTTACTTGAAAGCGGTGGCTCCGATTTTCACGGCGGTGAACGAAAAGATGATGCCGCATTTGGTAAATACACAATTCCGCTTGCCAAAGTTGATACTATGCGAAATCGCTTGTTTCAATCCTCTATTTCTTCTCTTGTCGAATAATTTTACCTTCATTTTTTTTTGCAGTGTTTCACAAGAGTTGTTAGCACTACCTCACGACCGTAAACGGTCTTGCTGGGCGAAAAAAAATCATCAATGATTCTTTGGGTTCAATCCCGAAGCGGAGAGGTTGTTTTTCTTTGTTTTGAGGATGTCCTAAACATTTGCAAGGATATTCTTATTTGTTTTGAGGAAGAAAATTCTATGAAGATTTTTTTCAACGATTTCTATCGTTTCCTACTTGGTCAAGAAGAACGTTTGTTGTATTTTCGGCTGTTAATTTATGGTAGAGGAATACGAACATCCGGAACTTATTTCGTCGCGCACATATTTGGAACGCTGTATTCAATGCGGATTTTGTTTGCCGACGTGTCCGACATATTCCATAACCGGAAAAGAACGTTCATCGCCGCGCGGAAGAATTCAAATGCTGAAAGGTGTTGCGCAAGGAATTTTGGAAATGAACAAAGCGATTGCCGAGGAAATGTTTTTTTGTCTCGGATGTCTTGCGTGTGAAACTGCTTGTCCTGCAGGAGTTCAGTATCATTCGATTTTGGAAAGCGGACGTTCAATCGTTAATGAAAAGAAAAAACAAAAATTATTTTCACTTGAAAGATTTCTTTTGAACGTAATTTTTCTTTCTCCCCGAAGAACAAAATTTGTTGCAAAACTTTTACGGTTATTTCAACGAAGTGGATTACATGAAGCATTACAGCGAAGTGGAATCGTACGTTTATTTTCAAAAAAGTTCGATGAATTCCTTTTTCTATCTCCGCAAATAGCAAACAAGTTTTCAAATGAAATACTTCAGAGTAACTCCAACAATAAACCACAAACTACTAACTATAAACTCCGTATAGGACTTCCGCTTGGCTGCATTACAAACGTTGCTTCTCCGGAAATAAACATTGCAACAAAAAATATTTTAGAAACATATAATTGTGAAGTACTAATTCCAAAAGAAAATTATTGCTGCGGCTCGTTGCATGGACACAGCGGGGATTTGGAAAACGCGAAAGTGTTAGCAAAGAAAACGCTTGATAGTTTTGAAAGCGAAAATTGCAATTATGTAATTTCAACTGCGGCTGGTTGTGGAGCGTTTATGAAGCACTATGGCGAACTTTTGAAAGATGATAGTGAGTATTCTGAAAAGGCAAAAGTATTTTCTGAAAAAGTAAATGATATTTCGGAATTTATAGCAAACATCGAAATGCCCGTTGATGAATTCATTCCTAAAAAATCTAAAATCAGAAATCTAAAATCTAAAATTACCTATCACGATGCTTGTCATCTTTCGCACGGACAAAAAATTACGAAAGAACCCCGCGAAGTTTTGCGTTCACTTGATGGAATTGAATTTACCGAAATGCAGGATTCAACGTGGTGTTGCGGAAGTGCAGGAATTTACAACGTAACGCATTACGATGATTCTGTTCAACTTCTCGAGAGAAAAATGGAAAACATCCGCAAGACAAATGCTGAAATTGTTCTCACGTCAAACATTGGTTGTATCAATCAACTGCGTTACGGTGCGAAGAAATTTGATGTCAATGTTGAGGTAATGCATATTGCGAATTTCTTGGACAAGTATTATTTGTAGAAAAAAGTAGTCAGTAGTTCAGGCATAAATTGTACATCGTAAATTGTAATTCGTAAATGTCATCAGTAATCATTCTTCATCATCACGAAATAACGCTCAAAGGACAAAACAGAAAAATGTTTGAAATGCAGTTGTTACGAAATTGCAAGCAAGCAGTGAACGGATTGTTGCAACGCTGGCAGTTTTCCGGCGGTTATGGAAGATTTGTTGTTACGCTTTCTGAAAATGATGAACAAAATAAATCAATCATTATCGAGCGCTTGAGAAAAGTGTTTGGACTTTCTAATCTTGGCGTTGGTGTTGTTGTAAAAAATGGAATAGAAAACTTTTGTAACGCATCGGAAGAACTGTTGCAAAGAAAAACGTTTCAAACAGTACGAGTAAATGCGCATCGAGCGAGTAAAATGTTTCCGATAAACTCGATGGAAATTAATCGCAAAGTCGGTGGATATTTATGCGAGAAATTTTCCGTGCGGGCAAAGATGGATAAACCGGATGTTGAAATCAATATTGAAATTCTTGAAGATGAAGCGTATATCTATTGTGAAAAAATTTCCTGTGCCGGTGGTTTGCCTTCGGGAATGAGCGGGAAAGTTGTGTCGCTTATTTCTGCAGGATTTGATTCTCCAATTGCCTCGTATCAAATGATGAAACGCGGTGCGAAAGTTTTTTACATTCACTTTCATAGCGTTCCTTACACAACAAAAAATTCTATTGACCAAGTGGAAAACTTGGTGAACGCGCTTACGCAATATCAATACGAATCAACATTGTATCTCATTCCGTTTGCAGAACTTCAACAGCAAATAGTTTTGAAAGCAGACCAAAAACTTCGTGTTGTGTTATATCGCAGATTTATGATTCGTATCGCAGAAGCAATTGCGAGAAAAGAAAATGCGCAAGCGTTGATTACCGGCGATAGTTTGGGACAAGTTGCGTCGCAAACATTACGCAACATTGCAGTCATCAATCAATGCGCGACGATGCCGATACTTCGTCCACTTATTGGAACGGACAAAGAAGATATTCTCCATCAA
>VGWC01000084.1 GCA_016873775.1 Ignavibacteria bacterium
AATTAGGTCATCTTCATCAATTGGAATCACGATAACTGCATTATCTTCTTTTTTTATTTCGACTTCTTTGACACCATTGAACATTCGTTTAGGAATCAAGACACCGCGTTCGGTTACTTTGGCTTTCATAGTTGTATATTTTTAAGAGCGATTGAAAAAATTTTCCTAATTCATTTCACTTACTTGCTGTTGTAATTATTGAACTGAAAAATTAGAACTCGGTACATCATGCTGAGATAATAGTTCAGCCATTTCCCAACGTGAGATATCAAGGAGTTCGCTTGCTTTTCCTGAAGTGATTTTTTTTTCGCGGACGAGTTCAAGAACTGAAAGATAAGAGAGTTCTTGTTCTAATTGTCTTTCCGATTCCCAATAAGATAAAACACTTTCGGGAACTTGTATTGAGATTGCTTTTGACATAATGATTTAGTTGTATTATAAAGGTTTTCTGTAAAGATACTTATCGAAATTTTCTGCTGCATCGCTCACGTCACAATCAACCGGATTTCTGCCAAGTTGAAAGATAGGGTCGTTTTTGTCAACCTGTAAAACGATAACTGCATTATCTTCCTTTTTTATTTCGACTTCTTTGACTCCTTTCAACATTCGCTTAGGAATCAAGGCGCCGTGTTCGGTTACGTTGGCTTTCATAGGTTTTATTTCTTATCTCAAAAAATTATTGTGTTACCAGTTTTCAATGAATAAGTTTTCTACTTCACGAAAATGTTCATCACGAGTTACGAGCGTGAGTTTATATTGTTTTGCAATTGCCGCTATCCAAATATCATTATCGGGAATTGGTTTTCCTTTGCTTTGTAATTGATGTTTGATTGTTCCAAATTCTTTTGCAGTATCAACATCGCAATTTACGATAGATTTATTTGAAACGAAATTATCTACTATTGAAATGTTCTGAATTCTGTTTCTCGATTTAATTGCTCCGAAATAAAGTTCTCCAATGACAATGCAAGGAATAAAAATTTCATTTGCAACATCTATTCTCTTTCCAACAATGTTGTCTTTGTTGAAATAAGCGATAACGATATTTGTATCAACTAAATAATCACCACTCATTGGGGTAAATGTTTTCGCAACCTTCTTCGATTGCTTGTATCATCTCTCTTGCATCTTCATCAGATAATACACCAAAAAATGGTGCAAGATTTTTTCCCGGAATGCCTTTAGGTATTGGAGTTAGAATTGATTTCACATAATCCAGCACTTGCATTTGTGTTTGTTCCGGCATTGTTTCAAGTTGTTTTTCTATTTCAAGGATTGTTGTTGTCATATTTTTTTTTCTCTAAAACTCTAAATGAATTCATTTTGCAAAACTTCTTTTTTCTTTTGGAAAAAGAAAAAAGAAGCAAAAAAGAAAACAGAGTCATAGTACATAGTGCATAGGTTAAGGAGTCCTCACAAGTCGAAACCCGTAAACGTCGTAGCGATTGTGAGGATTGCTGATGTCCCGGAGAGCAACACGACAACCGGTGTCATCGTTGTCCCACGAACCGCCGCGAAGAACACGGTAATTTGATGTTGGGGTAACCCATGCACTGCCATCCGTGGGCGCTCCTGAATAATTACTATGATAGTAATCCTGACACCATTCCCATACGTTGCCGCTCATATCATATATACCAAGTTGATTTGGTGTTTTTGTTCCTACGGGATGTGTAGTGTTACTCGAGTTAACATAATACCACGCAACGTCGCCTACTGTATTGCTTCCGCTATACGTATAATTATCGCTTGCGTGTATGCCTCCTCTCGCCGCATATTCCCATTCCGCTTCCGTCGGTAAGCGATATTGGTTTCCTGTTACATTATACATCGTGTTCAAATAGCCAAGCCATAATTGTATATCATCCCAACTTACTTGTTCCACGGGTTTGGTCGTATCGCCGCTAAAATAACTCGGCGTTGCGCTTAATGTTGTCCCACCGTTTGCTTGCTTCCACACTATTACTTGTTTCCACTGCGCTTGTGTTATTTCATATTTGCTTATGTAAAAACTACTCAATGTTACGCTGTGTATCGGTTGTTCATCGCTATTCACATTACTTCCCATCGAAAACGTTCCGCCTTGCACGGAAATCATTTCAATGTTTCCAATAACAATACTTGCGCGAGTTGTAAAATTCCAAACAGCGCCGCTCGTGGAGTGGCTGTGGTTATCTTTGGCTAATACTTTCCAGTAAAATGTTGTATTCAAACTCAACCCGCTTCTTGTCAAGGTAATTGCAGTTTGGTTTTGTGATACAACCGTTGTCGGAGGGTTTGCCGTACCAAAATACACATCGTATGTCAGTGCGTCGTTCTCCGGGTCGGTGCAACTCCAACTTAATGTAAGCGAATCATATTGGTTCGTCGCGTTACTTGCCGGCGAAGGATTGGATGGTGCGTTCGGTGCTTTGTTTGTGCTTTCTGTGGAAGATTCCTTTTTGCAACTTGCAAGAAGAAGAATACACAGAAGAATAAGAGATATGTTTTTCATAGAGTTTGTCTTTCTATTATTTGTGAGTATATACATTGTTTGTAAAAAAACTTTTGTAAATATAAGGTTTATGTTAGTTGGAAACCCAAACAGAATTATCGAGAAGTACAATCATTCCCGCATCTTCCGAATTATTTCCACACTGTCCGTCGGATATCCCAAATCAAATTGCATTGCTCGTAAATCTTTAATCGCTCTTTCAATTACTTCTTTGGGAACGATGCGTTTACTTTCTTCGTGCAATCGCTTTACTTCTTCGTCGGCATACGGCATTGAAATTACAACTTTGGAATGACCGTTGCTACGTGATGTTCGTTTATGCTGTGTTTTATTTTGTGTTGTTGTTTCCATAAAATTGTCTGTTGTTTCTATTAACTTCTTTCAATGTAGAAAGCAATTCTTTCTTTTCTGCTTCCAACATTTCCCAATCTATAAAATCGGATTCAACTTCATTGCTGTGTTTGTTAGCAATTTTTTCGTTATCCCATTGCTTTTCAAATTCTTGAAACGAATGTCCATACTTTTCTTCAAAGTGTAAAATCTGATTGGAATATTTTTCAAGCAAGTTTTCCATTCCAGAAATAAAAATATCGTTCACTTTCTGTTTTAATTTCTGCTCTCCGAATGAATCTCGAAGTGCAGAATAAATTGTTTGGTCTAATTCAAGTGTAGTTGTCATAGTATTTTTCTTTCATTTAATTTTCTACTCAACCTTCGAAACCACACCAACAGTTTGCGTAGCAGTAGTTTTTCCGTGAATAGAAATTTTATCTCCCCAATGAACCACGTGCGTATCGAGCAATTCTGCAATGCGCATTAAATCTCTCGTATGTTGACGTAAGATTGTATTTGTTTTCATTTGTTCTTGTTCGAGTCGTTCTAACCGTTCCTCAAGATTTCCAAGCCGCTTATTCGTTTCGTTTTGTCCTTCACGAAATTTTCTCATCTCGTGTAACATTTCTGCAACGAGTTCAATAAGTTTTCCGTTTTGTTCAGCCATAATTTTATCTTTCTATTTTTAATTTGAAACTTGCCTTCTAATAATATTCAACGCTCCTCCCGCTTTGAACCACTCAATTTGCGCGGCGTTGTAGGAATGATTTGCTTTTACTTCTTCTGTCGTTCCGTTGCTATGATGAAGAACGATTGTAAGCGGAACGCCGGGAGAAAACGTCGTTAAGCCAAGAACATCGAGCGAATCATCTTCGAGAATTTTGTTGTAATCATCTTTGTTCGCAAACGTGAGCGCTAACATTCCTTGTTTTTTCAAATTCGTTTCGTGAATGCGCGCAAATGATTTTACGAGAATCACGCGCACACCAAGATGACGAGGTTCCATTGCCGCATGTTCACGGGATGAACCTTCGCCGTAATTTTCATCGCCGACAACAAGCGAACCAATTCCTTTTGCTTTATATGCTCGCTGCACTTTCGGAACTGCATCGTATTCACCGCTCAATTGATTTTTCACGTTGTCAGTTTTCTCATTGAAAAAATTCACCGCACCAATCAACATATTATTCGAAATGTTATCGAGATGTCCGCGATATTTCAGCCACGGTCCCGCCATTGAAATATGGTCGGTTGTGCATTTCCCTTTTGCTTTGATGAGCAGTTTCAAATTTTTCACATCCGTCCCTTCCCAAGCAGAAAATGGCGCGAGCAATTGCAATCTCTCCGACGATGGCGCGACAGCAACTTGCACATTGCTTCCATCTTCTGCCGGCGCTTGAAATCCCGCATCTTCTACAGCAAAACCTTTCGGCGGCATTTCAATTCCGAGCGGTTCGTTCAATTTTACTTTTTCACCTTTGTCATTCGTCAAAAAATCTGTCATTGGATTGAACGTTAAATCTCCCGCAATCGCAAGTGCAGTTACAATTTCCGGCGATGCAACAAAGGAATGTGTGTTCGGATTTCCATCGTTACGTTTTGCAAAATTTCTGTTGAACGAAGTGATAATGGAATTTTTTCTGTTCGGGTCGTTTGTGTGCCGCGCCCATTGACCAATACACGGACCACACGCATTTGCCAACACAACGCCGCCCATTTTTGAAAACGTTTGTAAAAAGCCATCACGCTCAACCGTATAGCGAACTTGTTCCGAACCCGGCGTAATCGTGAATTCCGATTTCGCTTTCAATCCTTTTTCTACTGCTTGTTGCGCGAGCGATGCAGAACGAGAAATATCTTCATACGAAGAATTCGTGCAACTGCCAATCAAACCAACTTCTAATTTCTGGGGCCAATTATTTTCTTTCACTGCTTGCGCAAATTTTGAAATAGGCCACGCCAAATCGGGAGTGAACGGACCATTCACGTGCGGTTCGAGTTCGGATAAATTTATTTCAATCACTTGGTCAAAATATTTTTCCGGTGATTGATACACTTCTTTATCGCCGCGCAAATGTTCCGCAATCGTATCGGCAAGTTGAGCAACATCAGCGCGCGACGTTCCACGCAAATATTCGCTCATCTTTTTATCGTAACAAAAAATAGACGTCGTTGCGCCGATTTCCGCTCCCATATTACAAATCGTTCCTTTGCCCGTGCAAGAAAGCGAATCTGCGCCGTCGCCAAAATATTCCACGATGTTATCCGTTCCGCCTTTCACTGTTAAAATTCCGGCAACTTTTAAAATCACATCTTTCGCCGAAGTCCAACCGTTTAATTTTCCCGTCAACTTTATGCCGATGAGTTTTGGAAATTTTAATTCCCACGGAAGTCCCGCCATCACATCACACGCATCAGCACCGCCAACTCCAATCGCAATCATTCCGAGTCCGCCGGCATTGACTGTGTGCGAATCCGTTCCAATCATCATTCCGCCGGGAAACGCATATTGCTCCAACACGACTTGATGAATAATTCCCGCGCCGGGTTTCCAAAATCCGATACCGTATTTATTGGAAACGGATGCGAGAAAATCATACACTTCTTTGTTTTTGCTTTTCGCTTTTTCCAAATCTTCTAACGCGCCAATTTCTGCTTGAATCAAATGGTCGCAATGCACGGTGGAAGGAACGGCAACTTTTTTTCTTCCCGCTTGCATAAATTGCAGCAACGCCATTTGCGCAGTGGCATCTTGCATACACACTCTATCGGGATTGAAATCCACGTAATCTTTTCCGCGTTTGAATTCTTTCGTTGCAAGTCCATCGGTGAGATGCGCGTAGAGAATTTTTTCCGTGAGCGTGAGCGGTTTGTTTAAAACGTTTCGTGCGGTTTCAACTTTTTTTGCGAACGAACCGTACACGGTTTTTATCATTTCAATATCGAATGCCATAAATGTAAATGTTTAATTGTTACTTGTTATTGGGAATATGCGTCTTCCCGAACTTGTTTCGGGAACTATTTTTGTTTACGAATAAATCAGATGCTGAAACAAGTTCAGCATGACGTTTTTCTGTGTGAAAATTCGGTGAAAAATTAGCGAAAAGTTGAAAGAATAAAAAGAGGATTTTTTGTTGAGGTTTGAAAGCGTATTTTTCTTTTGAAAATTTTATGCAGAGAAATAATCATTCTACTTCCTCGAATATTGTAAGTCTTCCACGTGCATTATCCAAACTCGGATTTTGTTCGCGTTCACAAGCAGAAAAAATTATTCGTGAAGGGAAAGTTTCTGTCAACGGAAAAACAGAAATAAATCCTGAACGTCGAGTACATTTGAAGAAGGATACAATCGAAGTAGAAAAGCAACGTGTCGTTACTTCAGAAAAAATTTATGTAATGCTCAACAAACCACGCGGATTAGTTACAACAACTTCCGATGAGCAAGGAAGAAAAACTGTGTACGATTGTTTTCCCAAAGAAAATTTCCCAACAATTTTTCCTGTCGGAAGATTGGATAAAGCGAGTGAAGGATTATTACTGTTCACGAATGACACACAATTGAGCGCACACATTACCGAGCCAAAAAACAAGATTGAAAAAATCTATCACGTTCAAATCAATTGTATTGCGGATGACCAACTTTTGCAACAATTGAAAACAGGAATTACTATAAACATAAACGAATTTCTTTCTGTAAAAAATGTTTTGTTGCTTCGTTCTGGAAATAAAAATTGTTGGCTGGAAATTACACTTGATGAAGGAAAAAATCGCCACATCCGAAAAATGTTTGAAGCATTAAACATTGAAGTATTACGGTTGATTCGCGTTGCAATTGGAAATTTGAAATTGGGAACACTTGAAAAAACCAAATGGAGAAGGCTCTCTGACAAAGAACGAAAAATGTTTTCAGAAGAGTAATCAGAAAATCATTTGTTGCGTTTTTGGTAAATTCTTTTTATAAACCGATTCCCGTTTATTGTTTGCATAACAATATCTTTCTCAATTTGAGAAATTTTCTTCCACAAATTAATCCTTTGACCTGCATCCGTTGATACATCAAAATATTGTTCATCCTCGACATCGGAGTAGACAAATCGTTTGTTCAACCAATAAACTCCGAATCCCTCATGGTCCCATTCACGTAAATCATTTGTGTTTAATCCAATAATTACTCGGTCGTCTTGAATAAATCCGAGGAGTGAGTTTCCTTTCAAGTCAGATAATATTTTTTGGTTGTGTTCTTCTGTATGTAGATTCAAAACTTCTGCAAGTGTTGGAATAATATCAACGTTGCTGATATTCTTAGTTTTATTTTCTTTCAAATGTTGTATGAATTCACGTTTTGAATCAAGCCAGTGTTTTGGCGTCCGAATAAAAAATGGAACGTTCATCACTTCATCGTAATACGAATATAAACGCGGTAAACGATGTTCGAGATTACTTCCTTCGCCGTGGTCCCCTGTAATTATTACAAACGAATTCTCAAGGCGATGAGTTTGTTCAAGCGTGATATAAATTTGACGAAGTGCTTCATCTAAAATAAACAACGCATTTTCGTATCGTGTCGGGAAATTGGGTTGTTGTTGCAATTTCGTACTTGTTTGTTGAAAAGGAATATGGAGCGCATTGGAATTATACACAGCAAAAATATTTTCATCGGAAGAAAACCTTTTGAAAATATTTTGAAACGATTGCACAGAAACTAAATCGTCAACTCCCATATCGTTCACAATCGGCGCATCAATATTTTCAGCCGTGATGTGAATATTCGGCTGCTGCACGGTAAACAAAAACTGATTCAGATTCAACCAACCAAAACGCTGCGAACTCACGAGCATTGTTTTCATTCCGGCAGCACTTGCCCAATCCCAGACGAGCGGAGTTTTGTGAAGTTTTTCTCCTCCTTCAAACGGTGCAACACCTGTGTACAGCGAAGGAATGCTCACTTGCGTTGAACCGGAATTCGCAAACGCATTTTGAAACACGAAAAAATTTTCTTTTTCTTCTTCGCTCCACTTTTTCAAAAATGGCATTGGGTTTTCCTTGTATCCATAAAACGGAAGCGGTTTCTTCCCAAATGATTCGTTGATTATGAGAATAATTGTTAACGGTTCAACAAAAGAATTTTTTGAAGGAAATACTTTGTCTCTTACAGATGAATGTAAACTTGCCGAAAAATCTTTTCTCAAAATTTCTTTTATAGAAAGCGTGAGCGAAGCATCGAGCGACAATTGCTTTTCCACGCTGTACCAACGCATTTGATTCATTCCAACTAAATAAAATGCAGGAGCGAGAATGAGAATTGCAATTTTGAGAATAGAAAGTTTTGCAACTGTTTCTTCTTTCTTTCTTTTCCAGACATAATACCAAAATGCAAATAGCAACAAGAAAAATATTGCATTGAGATTAAAAACATACGTTTGCAAGTAATTTAATACATACATCGGGTCATCGAGTACAAACGTAAGCATTTGCGGAGTTACATATTGTCCGAATTCACGATAGAGAAAATAATTTACTCCGGCAAGCGAGGTGAAAAATAAAGCAATTACACTAACGAAAACTACATTCAGAATTTTCGGAAGCAGTGAAGAAATTTCACTCAACCAAAACAACAGAAGAAATGTGCAAAACAAACTTGCAGCATAAACATTGAATGAAAACGTATTGATAGGTTCGCGAATAATACTTTTCGAGAAATCTAAAGCAATAAAAATGGTGAGCGATATAAACCAAGGTTTTTTGTAAAGCGCCATATTACATTTTCGCCGCAACGACAACGACTGCTTTTGCAAAGTACACATTTCCGCAGAATGAATCCAACGCTTCGAGAAAAACGATGTAAGTTACGATGCGAACAGTTTTCCCCTCGTCATCTTTTACGCGTTTAAATTCTTTCGTCGCAAGTCCATCGGTGAGATGCGCGTAGAGAATTTTTTCCGTGAGCGTGAGCGGTTTGTTTAAAACGTTTCGTGCAACTTCCACTTTTTTTGCGAACGAAGCGTACACGGTTTTTATCATTTCAATATCGAATGCCATAAGCGTAAATGTTATTGGTTAATTGTTATTAGTTATTGGAAGTATGCGTCATCCCGAACTTATTTGGGGACCTATTTTTGTTTACACGAATAAATCAGATGCTGAAACAAGTTCAGCATGACGTTTTTGCTCGTGAAAATGCGGCGAAAAATTATAGAATAGTTGTAAGAATCGCAAAAGTAATTTCTGTTTCTGGATTTGATGTTTATTCAATAACATCCTATCTTTTACACGATTTTTTACATAACAAGAGAAAATTATTTATTATGAAAACATTACTAACAAATTCAGTTCGCAACGCCGCAGAGTTTATTCTTCGGGGAGAAGTCGTTGCATTTCCAACAGAAACGGTGTACGGACTTGGTGCAAATATTTTCGACGAAGAAGCAGTTAAAAAAATTTTCGCAGCAAAAGGACGTCCTACAGATAATCCGCTCATCGCGCATATTTATGAACTCAGCGAATTATCATTACTCACAACCTGTATTCCAAAAATTGCAGAAGAATTTATTGAACATTTTTTCCCGGGACCACTCACGCTTATTTTTCCGAAAAGCAATTATGTTCCCTCCATCGCAACTGCTGGTTTGAAAACCATCGGCGTACGAATGCCAAACAATGAATTAACGTTATCATTTCTCAAACAATGCGGAGTTCCCATTGTTGCGCCTTCAGCAAATCTTTCCGGAAAACCAAGTCCTACAACGTGGCAAACAGTGAATAACGATTTGAGAGGAAAAATCAGTTGCATCTTAAAAGGTGAACAAACGGAAGTTGGTTTGGAATCTACGGTTGTGGATTGTACGGGACGCACTCCGTCTGTGTTGCGAACGGGAGCAATTACGTTGGAACAATTGCAAGACGTTGTTTCGACAACTCAACTTGCAAAATCCACGTCAAAACTCTTGAAGAAAAGTCCCGGCACTCGTTATCGCCACTATTCACCGAAAGCAAACGTAGAAATTGTTGCAAATATTTCTGAACTTGCTTCCACGGTGTATTCGGCGTACATAGGAATGGAAGAACCGTTTCATTCTTCGAAATTCAAACTGAAAAAAATTTGCAACAGCGTCGAAGAATACGCGCGATTTCTTTTTTTATTTTTCCGAATGTGCGACGAAACAAATGTGAAAACGATATTCTGTCAAGCAGTCAAAGAAACGGGATTAGGTCTTGCCATTATGGATAGAATACAACGCGCAAGCGGAAAAGGATAAGCGAAATGCAATTCCAATGCTTCTCAGAATCGTTGTATTGAAAAGGATTCTCCATTCGCACGCGGTTATGTCGAATGAGCGAAGGCACAACTCTTTAACATTGAGTGGAGTTCACGTTTGAACGAGTCGTTACACACCGCAAACTCCACATTCATAATGTTCTACTTCATCAGCAAAAGTTTTCTCGTTTGCGAAAATGTTGGTGTAGTGAGTTTGTAAAAATACACCCCGCTCGTTAATCCACTTGCATCAAACTGAACTTCGTGTTCGCCTTCTTCGAGTTGTTCGTTGTTTAAAAGCGTTGCAACTTCTTGACCGAGAACGTTGTAGATTTTCAACGTTGTTTGTAAGGGCA
>VGWC01000085.1 GCA_016873775.1 Ignavibacteria bacterium
GCTCAATCACGGGATAGCGCAAATACCAAATGTTGCTTTGCTGTTCGGCATTATTCACTTCATCATCGGAAAGCGCGGTATGGTCTTTCGGACACCAATTGACGATATACTTCCCGCGATAAATCAATCCTTTCTCATACAAGCGCACAAAAATTTCCTGCACCGCTTCGGAAAGTCTTTCATCCATCGTGAATCGTTCGCGTTCCCAATCACACGAGCAACCGAGTTTTTTGAGTTGCTTGATAATCGTTCCGCCGTATTGTTCTTTCCATTGCCACACGCGCTCGAGAAATTTTTCGCGTCCCAGATCTTTGCGTTTGATTCCTTCTTTCGCTAAACTTTTTTCGACTACATTTTGTGTTGCAATTCCTGCGTGGTCAGTTCCCGGCATCCAGAGTGTTTCATAACCGCACATTCGTTTCCAGCGCACAAACACATCTTGAATGGAATTATTCAACACGTGCCCCATCGTTAAACTTCCCGTAACATTCGGCGGCGGAATCATTACCGTGTAGGGTTTCTTCTTTGCGTTTGCTGTTGCGTGAAAATAGTTCTTCTCTTCCCAGAGTTTATACCACTTCTCTTCGACTTCTTTCGGAGAATATTGTTTTGATAGTTCTGACATTCTCTAATTTTATGTTTTGAAAAATTTTGTGCTGAAAATACTACTATTGTAAAGACAAAAAAAGACGAAGTCTCGCCGTGAAGAGCAGTATCGAATGAACGGTACTGCTTTGGAAACGAACAAATTACTTTCACTTTTCCAACATTTCAATAATCTCTTTCACTGCTTTCAAACCTTCTTCTACTACATTCACGGAAATAATACCCTGATAATATGTGCCGATGTGAAGGTTTTGATATACAAGCGTAAAATTAGAAGTGAATGGGCCATTATGCGGAATCTTCTTCCGCAACGCCCAGTATTCGTCAATGGATTTTGGAAGTTTATCAGATGAAAAACCTTTCTCAACAAGCCATTCGTCAATGCTTTTAATGCGGCAAGATAAGCAAGCCACGCTCCTTCTCGAACATATTTTGCATCTTCATATATTTTCCCCGTAGAATCAATGCCGCTTCTCCAATCGTTTCTTTTGCATTTGACAAATAGCGTTTCGCTTCTGCAAATACTTGTTCTGCTGTTTTTTTCGTTCTGTGGATTCTCGCTTCAGTTCTTCTCTTGTCTTCATCGTATCGCTACCGTTTGCGCCATAATGGTTTCGTTTCCCATTCTGTCTTTCACAGCTATTTTGAGATAATGTTTACCTGTGTGCAATCCATTCAACGTTGCAGAATAAGTTCCTCCTTCACTAACTTGCGGAACAATGAGTTTCCCATCTATAAATATTTTTGCATCGTTCACATTCACGCCGCTCAAATCATCGTGAACGCCAAATGAAACAATCGGCGTTTCCGTTCCGCGAATTTTCAAACGTGTTAATGTCGGAGAAACAGAATCAACAAACAATGCAACTATTCCAAGAGTACGTGTGAGTTTAGAAGTCAGCGTGCAATTCGCAGTATCTTTTTTTGATGATAAGTATTTCCATCGTGCTCCGTCTTGAAAAAATAATCCAAGATGTTTTGATTCTATTTCTTGCGGATAAAACAATGTTACATTCACACCTCCATCGAGCATTACATCTTCTGGAAATAACGAGTACGTTCGAAATTTTTTACTATTTTTTTCTGAATAAGAAAAAAACAATGGCTGATACACTGCATTTTTTTCAAACGTTATTTTCATTCCTCCATCTCTTGTATAGATTTCTCCGCGCCTCAATGGATGAATCGGATACAACGAAAATGTATCGGCAGCAGAAAAAACTATACCGTCAATTTCAGCACGCAGTTCAGCAACTCGTTCGCCGATAAAAGTTGTCGAAGGAAAATAGGAACCTTGATACTCATATTCATTCAACGCCTTAACTGAAATATTTTTATCTTCGCTTCCTTCGCGAATTCCAAGCATTGGCGTTTTCGTAAACGCACCATTCGCTTTGATACGAATCATCATTTCACTTCCAAACATTTCTTTTTCAAATTTTACAGAAGGAAGCAGGGTTGCAGGTTTCTTAAAATAATAGAACGATGGAAATGAAGAAGTCCCATACACCGTACGCGCAACAATACGAAGAACATCTCCTTCTTTTTTTGAAATTGGAATCATAAGTTCCGTTTCCGCATTCGAATGAATTTTAGAAACTTCGGAAATATTCATTCGTTTTGTTTTCCACGAACCATACATTGTTTTTGAAGAAAATAAAATTTCATCAACAGTATTATTATTCAAAAAAAACGTGAGATACTTTCCTTTCATCTGAAGTTGAGAAACTTCAGGAATATGATTTGAAAAAATTGTTCCGTTGCATATCGAATAATTTCCTGCTAAATCCTTTGAAATAATTTTAAAATGATGTTCTCCCGGTGTTAAATGTTCAGATTGAATTGCTCCGCTCAATGGAGTTTTCATTCGATACAGCGGCAAACGGTTTCCTTCTTCAACATACAATTTTTGAAATTCCGCGCCTTCGCTTCGCATCAACGAATAGTTATAATGCAACGCAATCATTTTCGCGTTTCCCTCAAGAAGAGAATCATAGTTTGCTTCGTATACAAGCGAATCATCAAGAAAAAATTGCACCGTATATAATCCCGACATTTTGCGGTTTGCGTCATAAATATCTTCAGTATAAACTGCAAATCCAACTGAACCCGAAATATGAATCGGCTTATTTATCGAATAATTGCCGGCAGATTTTTTTTTTGTAGAAAATCGTTTGTGCGAAAACATTCCATCAATGAGTGAGGAAGTACGAAGAGGAACTACTAACAGTCGTCCAATTATCGGAGGACTATTATCTTCAAATTTATACGATTCAATTTTTAACGGATTGACGGGATTCATATAATTGTCATACACTTCAAAATGTAGATGTGGAGGTCCAACACCAGTTTCCCCTGTAAATGCAACCATTTCTCCCTGATAAAAAAATAACTTTTCGTTTGTAAATGCAATGTCAATTTCATAACCTCCGATTCGTTGCTGTTCGTTACGAACAATCTCTTCGAGCCGTTCATGAAATCCCTCAAGATGAGAAAAACTTGAACTTGTGCCGTCAGTATGTTTCATCGTTAATTGCTTTCCGTAGCCATTCGGCGAAACCCAAATGCGTGACACATATCCATCCTTTATCGCAAACACTTTGTAACCCGTTCTTCTATTCGTGCTGATATCTATGCCTTCGTGGAAATGCGATTTTCTGAACGCACCAAAGTTGTTCGTAACAGTTCTGCTTGCATCTGTTGGCCAAATGAAATTGGAAAAAAAATCAATCTCGTTTTTTTGCTGCGCATTTCCATGAACATTTTTTTGGGAAGTATTTTCAGCTGCAGCGGATTTTATATTTTTCCATACCGAGAAAACAGTCAATGCACACAAACTGAAAATAAACAGCAAAATAGTTTTCATTGAAAATAATAATTATCGAACAACGATACGATGCTCAAGTGCAGTAAAACCAACTAATTCGGCTTCAATATAATCGCCGTCTTGTACTGTGCTTACTCCGCTTGGTGTTCCGGTAAAAATAACATCACCAACTTCAATCGTAAAATATTTTGAGAGATACGAAATCAACGCACACGGAGAAAAAATCATATCCGTTGATTTTCCTCGCTGTCGTTCAGTTCCGTTGACTTTACAAAAAAATTCAATGGAGTTCTGTAAAAAATATTTTTTCGGCACAATTGAAGAAATAGGCGCAGAAGTATCAAATCCCTTTGCTAGTGTCCAAGGCAAACCCTTTTTCTTCGCTTCCGACTGAACATCGCGCAACGTAATATCCAAACCAACCGCATACCCAAAAATGAAATCTTCCGCTTCTAATACCGAAATGTTTTTTCCTTCCTTTCCAATCGCAACAACTAACTCAACTTCGTGATGCGCTTGCTGAGAAATGGAAGGTATAACTATGGTTTCATGACTTGAAATGACTGCTGTTGTAGGTTTCATAAAAACAACGGGAACATCGGGTATATCACTGAGCATCTCTCTTGCATGTTCCTCATAATTTTTTCCGATACAAAAAATTTTATTCACACGAAACTGTTCTTTGCTTTGAAAGATAGAAATGGATTTCATAGAGTCGTTCGCAAATAATATTAATCAACAAAAATTCATTTGGAGTTGGGAAGAAAATGTTTATTCTTCATTCTTTCTGAAACAGAATCCATTATTTGCTTCCACTGTTCGGGGTATGAGGAATATGTTTCCGCCGTCATTACAATTTGTTCTTTCGACGTGTTATATTTTTTTAAAAGTTTTGTAACATTTTGTTCAATCTGTTGTATCCGCAACGAATCTCTTCCGTTTGACTTCTGCGAATCCAAAAGCAACAATTCTGCATAGAACGAAATAAATGTTTCTTTAGGCATCGTTGTTTTATCTTTGCAACACGGTATAAAAAAAAGAATTCCAACAACCGTTAACCACAGTAACGCATTTTTTTCAAGAGAAAAGAAATTTGTAGATTTGACACGCATTTTTATGGAAATATTTTCAGAAAAGTGTTATGAATATTTGTTTATCGCTTCGTCAACAGTTGTTGGCGAAGCGTAATGTTTTCATAAATAAAATCTCTAAATAGTTTTTTTACAAACGTTCCTCTGGAGAGGTGGCCGAGCGGCTTAAGGCAACGGTTTGCTAAACCGTCATACGATGTAAAGTTGTATCGAGAGTTCAAATCTCTCCCTCTCCGCAGCAATAAACCTTGATGTATTTTCTTCAAGGTTTGTTTTTTTTAAAATGGAGTACCACCATCACCTATTGCTTCCGGTGGAATATTTTTATCATCGTGAACGGTATCCATCTCCTTAAAACTTGTCAACTCTTTTTCAAATCGCAAAATAAATTCACCTTGCGGTCCGTTGCGATGCTTTCCGATAATGATTTGTGCAATTCCTTCTGATGAAATTTTGTTTCCGTATTTATCCGTAATTTCTTTCACGTTATGTGTTTCCGGACGATGAACAAAAATTACCAAATCTGCATCCTGTTCAATTGCGCCCGATTCTCGCAAATCGGAAAGTTGTGGACGCTTGTGTTCCCCTGTTCGCGTTTCAATTCCGCGATTTAATTGCGACAGTGCTACAACTGGTACTTTCAGTTCTTTTGCTAATGCTTTCAACGAACGCGAAATCAACGAAATCTGTTGCTCTCTGCTATCAATTCGTTCTGCGGCGTGAATAAGTTGTAAATAATCCACAATAATTAAACCAATGCCATGCTCAGTTTTTAATCTCCGGGATTTTGCACGTATCTCCAAAATTGTAGGCGCAGGAGAATCATCAATAAATATTTTTGCATCATATAATACGCCAGCAGCACGAGCAAGACGTTTCATATCATCCGTCGTCAATCTTCCTCGTTGGATTGAATTCTGATTTATTCTTGCTTCTGAAGAAATCAATCGTTGAACTAATTGGTCTGTTGCCATTTCCAAACTGAAAATAGCAACAGAAGTTTTTTTCTCTCGATGCAAAGATGCATTATGGGCAATGTTCAATGCAAATGCTGTTTTTCCCTGACTTGGTCTCCCAGCAATAATAATCAAATCTGAATTTTGAAATCCACCTGTTACTTCATCGAGTTCTTTATATCCCGATGGAATTCCCGTTATTCCATCGTGTTTCCCATGAATTTTATCTACTTTGTCCATCACCCGATGGACTGCCTCGTGCAATGATATCGCGCTTTTCCGCATCTTTCGTTCGGAAAGTTGAAATATGCGCTGCTCGGCTTTATCGAGTAAATTCAACGCATCTTCCGATTCCGAATATGCTGAAGTTATCGCTTCATTTGAAACAGCGATGATGCCACGTAAAATTGCGCGCTCAATTAAAATATAACAGTGTGCTTCAATATTTGCTGCGCTTGTTATTGCTTGCGAAAGTTCACTGATATAATACGCACCGCCAACTTCTTCCAATATATGATTCGCTTGCATTGATTCCGTTACCGTAACGATATCTATCGGAGTTCCTCGCTCAAATAAATTCACCATTGTTTGATATATTTTTCTGTTCGCTTCGGAATGAAATACATCTTCATACAAAAGTTCAATTGCTTTTGTTACCGCATATTTATCCAATAACATTCCTCCTAAAACTGCACGTTCAACTTCCTTTGCTTGCGGAGGTTTTTTCCCTTCGACAGTAATTTTGTTTATATCAATTGCGTGAGTGAGTTGTTCTCTCTTTTTCGCCATAATAAATATTTAATACAATTATTTTCCGCGTTCGTGCATTGCTCGAAGTTTCTTAAAATCTTCCCACGCGAGAGGTTTCCAGTTTGGATTTCGTAATAATGCTGCAGGATGGAACGTAACCAACATTGGAATTCCACGATACGACAAATTCGATGCGCGCAATTTTGTAAGAGAATCCTTCGTGTTCAATAACATTTGCGCTGCAATTCTTCCAAGCGACATTATTATTTTCGGCTGCACTAAATCTATTTGCTTCCATAAATACGGAAGACATTGTTCAACTTCCGAAGACAACGGATCGCGATTATTCGGAGGACGACATTTGAGTATATTACAAATGTACACCTCTTCACGCTTCAATTCAATCGCGGCTAAAATTTTATTCAATAATTGCCCAGCACGACCAACGAACGGCTCTCCTTGTTCGTCTTCATCTGCTCCTGGCGCTTCTCCAATAAACATAATGTCGGCGTTGGGATTTCCAACGCCAAATACAAATTGAGTTCGCGTTTTTCCCAAAGAACATTTCATACAATTGCAAATCTGTGTACGGAAGTCTTCTAACGATGGAACGCTCTGAAAATCTTCCGTGAATAACGATGTTTCTTGCTCGTTGTTCATTGGGCGTGTCTTACTCTTTGCTTCTTCGCAATATAATGCGTTACCATATAATGCAAATTCCTGTTGGGCAAACTTTTCTACATTCTCCAATAACTTATTGAATTTTTCATCAAAGTTGCTCATTGTATATTCGACAACGAAGATATTCTGTTCAAAATCTCATTAGCAACATCAAATTTTTCCATCAACGGCAATGTTTCAGTTTTCCCATTTTTAGAGATAATTGTTACTCGATTTGTATCCGCATTGAATCCCGCATCTTTCTCTAAAGCGTTATTACTCACTATTATATCAAGATTCTTGGAATGTAATTTTTGCATTGCATTATCTATGACATTTTCAGTTTCCAACGCAAAACCAACAAGAATAGTTTTTGTCTTTTTCAATTTTTTTTGTTCACCAAGCAACCGAAGTATATCGTTTGTTGATTCCAATTCAATATAAAAGCGTTCAAATAATTTTCGTTCTCTCTTTATTTTTTTCGAATACTGATTTTTTACAGTGAAATCTGCCACTGCTGCTGCCATAATAACTATATCGCTTTTCTTTGCATTTACTATAACTTGATGCATCATTTCGTTTGCTGTTTCAATATTGATGCGATGAATGTTTTGAGGAGTTTGCAAATGCGTTGGACCGGAAATCAGCGTAACTTTTCCGCCTCGAATCTGTGCTGCATTTGCAAGCGCAAACCCCATCTTCCCCGATGAACGATTTCCAATAAATCTCACGGGGTCAATGGATTCGTACGTTGGACCAGCAGTAATAAGTATTTTCTTGTTTTCAAAATCTCGGTATGAGTTTTTTAAGACAGAAGATAAAAATTTCACCATTGTTTCTGTTTCTGGTAAACGTCCCATTCCAACAAGTCCGCTCGCAAGTTCTCCCGATTCAGGAAACAGTATAAAATGTCCCTGTTCTTTGAGCAGCGAAATATTTTTTTGAGTTACACTATTCTTCCACATTTCATCATCCATCGAAGGACAAAGCACAAGCGGACATCGTAGAGCAAGGACAAGTGTTGTAAGCGCATCATCGGCAATACCGTGCGCAAGTTTTGCAAGGATATTCGCAGTAGCAGGAGCAATCATCATCGCATCTGCGGACATTGCAAGTTGAATATGCCATGTGGAAGCATCAACAAATGAAACGTTTTGTTCTGTGAACATATCGCAAATTACCGGATGCTGGGAAAGCACAGAAAGAGAAAGCGGCGTGACAAATTCTCTCGCCGCTTTAGTCATAATTACGTATACATCAGCATCCTCTTTTCGCAATGAGCGAAGAAGAATAGGAATTTTTATTGCTGCAATTCCACCAGAAACACCGAGTATGATTTTTTTACCGTGCAACACGAACGTATTACTCGCTACTTATCGTTTCTGTTGGTTTCTCTTCATAGTGATATGATAATTTATCAAAAAGAAAATCATCAATTGCTTTTTCCGATGGTTTATATTTTCGTTCAAATTCTCTTCCAACAAGAATTTGGTCGGGATGCGGCGGTGTTTCTACTTCGCTTGTACCGTCATCATCAATTTTCATTTTTGCGTTGAGAATTTCTACACGCTGATTGAATTCTATTTTTTGTTCTTCATTCACTTGCCGAGCGCGTTTTGAAAGTATAACGATTGCTTCGTACACATTCGCCGCGCGTTTTTCTAAATCAGTTATTTCTATTGGTCGTATGGACATGAGTTGTAGTTGTGTTTGTTTGTAATTGAATTCTTATAATTTCTTCGATTTCTTCGATTGCCTTTTGTAATTCACTGTTGATAATAACATAATCAAATTCTTGCTGTTTTTCCATCTCCATTGGAACACGGCTCAATCGTGTTAAAATTCGTTCCTCTATTTCTGTCTTTCTTCCGCGAAGACGCTGTTCCAATGCTGCTATCGAAGGCGGTGCAATAAAAATTAATGTCGCTTCGTTCGGAAAGGTTTTCTTAATGGCTAATGCTCCGTTGACATCAACATCGAAAAGAACATTGTTCCCGTTGTTTAATGCAGAAACAATTTGTTGTTTCAATGTTCCGTAGTATTCTCCATAAATATTTTCGTATTCAACAAATTCATTGTTCAATATTCCTTGTTCAAATTCTTCTTTCGAGAGAAAAATATAATCTCTACCATTGATTTCCTTGGGACGCTGCTGTCGAGTTGTGGCAGAAATTGAAAAAATAAAATCGTCGTGCAGTTTTAAAATTGCGCGAGCAAGCGTTGTTTTTCCACTTCCGCTTGGCGCAGAAAGAACAAATAATTTTGCCGAATCGCGACTCTTCCGATTATTCGACATTCTGTAACTGCTCTCTGATTTTCTCCAATTCTTCTTTTACCCGCACTACGAGATGAGAAATATTTGCATCATTTGACTTTGAACCAATGGTATTGATTTCTCTATTGATTTCTTGCAATAAAAATCCTAATTTTCTTCCTGCGTTTTCGCCGTCATTAACCAGCACGTCAAAATAAGAAAGATGACTTCTAAACCGAACACATTCTTCCGTTATATCAAGTTTATCTGCAAGCAATGCAACTTCCAGTTCAAGTCGTTGATTATCTAATATTGCTCTATCATGTAATAATTCTATGATGCGTTGCTGCAATTGTTCCCGCGCTGTTGGAACTCGCGTTACTGCGAGATTTTCAATTTCAGAAATGGTACTGTTCATTAATTGCAGGCGAGAACGCAAATCTTTTTCTAACTCTCTCCCCTCGTTTGTGCGCATATGACATAAGTCGTTCAACGCAAGTTGCAGCGCTTTTTGTGAAACCTCCCATTCTTGATTATCAATCGGAAGTGTTTCTTCAACTTCCAACACGTCAGAAAATTTTAAAATATGATTTAATGAAATCGTATCGTTGAGACGTAATTCATCGTTTAATGCATCAAGCAACGATGCGTACGCTTTGGCGGCAGAAACATTGAGTTTAACAGGAATTTCCGATGATTTTGTTCTTTCAACAGTAATCGAAACATTTACTTTTCCGCGGGAAAGTTTTGAACGAATAATTTCTTTGACTTCATTTTCCTTGAGAATTAATGAACGAGGAAGACGAGCAACTATTTCTAAAAAACGACTGTTCACGCTTCGGATTTCTGCTTTCACTGTTATACCATTGTCGGCTACTTCTGAAGAACCGTAGCCCGTCATACTATACATCATTTGTTGTGGGATTCCTAAAAAATGTGAAACAAAGTTACGAATTCACTCCTTGATGGCAAAGAATATTGATAAAACCGTCTTGCGAAAATGAAAAGGAATACAATTTTTTTCTATGCTATTTTCCTCGGAACTACTTTCCAACTTTTTTAGTTTGAGTGAAGTCAAATTCACATATTTTTTCTACAATCAAATCTATACGGAGTTAATATTTATGTACCGTAAAACATTTACGTTCTTAATGATTGCTTTGGTTTTCTCAGTTATACCGCCGCAATCGTTTTCACAAAAAAA
>VGWC01000086.1 GCA_016873775.1 Ignavibacteria bacterium
TCCAAGCAAATTGTTCCGCAACAATACGAACTTCCAATACATCGTTTGTTTTAGAAATGTCTATGCGATTAGCCCAAACAGGCAAGGAGAAAACGAAGAGTTCTACTAATTCAATCGCAGCAATAATAAGCGTAAGATACAAGATAAATTTTGTTTTTGCTCCTGTGTAATTCGCTTGTGGGTTTTTTGATTGACGAAAACGGATGAGCACATAAACATAGTACACTGTCCATCCAATGAAGAGTGCAAACATCAGCCAGTGGATTTTGTAAATCAGTTCGTCAATGAGATGCCCGTGAGCAGAGGTAATAGGCGGTAATTTGAGAAGTTCTTCCACAGTTTTTTTTGATATTAAAAGTTACATTATTTGTTTACAATTCGTTTGCGAATGTAAAAGAAAAGAGTGATGAATCCGGAGAAAACAAATCCGGTAAAACCTAACATTGTAACAACAGCATTATTCATTCCGTCGAGCACAGGAGATTGAGCGTTTCCGTAACAGACGGGACACGATGCAACCGTTGATGAAACGAAAAGAATTGTGACGAGCAATTGAATGAAATATTTTGAAAAAGTATTCATCAGTAAAAACTAATGTGTTTCAATTTTTTGAGAAAACGAAATTCGTAAATAATCAACGAGACACCGAATGTTGTTGCAAGAACGGAATAGAAAAATGCATTTCCACTCTCTATGGAAGAGAGCCAAAACGCGAAACCAAATGCCATCGCAACGGCGAGCGCGATGAAAATGACGTGGAACGATTTAAGAGACATTTCGGGATATGGAATCTATTTCTGTAAGTGTTGGTAAAAAAAGTAATCCGAGAAAGAAAAAAATAGTAAATGCCAGTATGATCAATATTGTTTTCTTTTCAGAAATTAAATGCATAAAGTAACTTGCAACCATTGTGCCTTTTACTCCTGCAACAATAAGAGCAAGAGTGACAGCGATTGCAATGGGTAAATGAAAACTTGCTATTGCTACGGTGATGACTGTTAAAACCATCAACGCCGCAAACACATAAAAATATTTTTTTATGTGTTGCTGAATGTTGGAATGTTCCATAAAAAGTCAGAGTAAATAAAGTACGGGAAAAAGAAAAATCCACACAAGGTCAACAAAATGCCAATAGAGACCAGCGATTTCAATTCTGTTTGTGAATCGTTTCGGTTGAAAAAACCACATTTTGCTTCCTGCTCCCCAGAAATATGAGTTCACAACTATTCCGCCGATTACATGCAAACCGTGAAGACCAGTAAGTGTAAAATAAATTGCTAAAAAGGTATTGTTACTTGGAAAATAACCGTGTTCAAACTTTGCACTGTATTCAAAATATTTTACGATAAGAAAAAGAAAACCGCAAAGGATTGTGATACCCATATAGATTTTGAATTTTTTGAATTCGTTCATCATTAGCGAAGCCCACGACATTACCATCGTAACGCTTGAAGCAATAAGTACAACAGTATTGAGCGTTGCCAATGGAATATTCAAATATGTTGAACCGTGAGGCCATTCGCTTGCTCCTGTTCTTAACAAAATATACGAAGCAAATAAACCTCCGAAGAGCATTACTTCCGAAGCGAGAAATAACCAAATACCAAGTTTGGCGTTGTATAATCCAGTATCGTGTCGCGTCTCAATTGTGTACGGAATTTCCATTTTCTATTGTTTGTTTTGTGGTTTGAAATCTTGTGCATCACCAGGAACGCTGTATTCGTATGCTTCGCAGTACACTTCGGGGACGGTTTCAAAATTACCGTGCGCAAGCGGAGGAGACGTTGTTGCCGTCCAGTCAAGGGTCGTTGCTTTCCAAGGATTAGTATCTGTTTGTTTTTCTTTACGTAGACTTATGAACATATTGATGATGAAAAATACTTGAAAAACTGCCATCACCCACGCGGCAATGGACATAACTTCGTTTAGGTACAAAACGTTTTGCGTATGAGCGTATTGTTGCCCTCCATCATACATTCTGCGTGCAACACCTTGTAATCCCTGAATGAGCATTGGAAAAAAAATAAAATTCATACAAACAAACGAACCCCAGAAATGAATTTTACCCAGTGTTTCGTTGAGAATTCTTCCTGTAATTTTTGGATACCAAAAATAAATTCCTGCAAACAGGGCAAAAATTGTTCCCGGCGCAACTACATAATGAAAATGTCCGATAACATAATACGTATCATGCAAGTGGATGTCCGAAGTTGACAATCCTAATGGTAATCCCGTGAGCCCTCCGATTCCGAACATAGGAAGGAACGCAAGAGCAAAAAGCATCGGAGTGTTAAATCGAATAGACCCGCCATACAAAGAGACAAAGAGTGATGATAAAATTACGATAGAAGGAACAGAAATAATCATCGTTGTTGTTTGAAAAAATGCGCTAATTTTTGTTCCCATTCCAGTGATATACATATGATGCGCCCAAACAATAAAAGAAATAAAACACAGAAAAATTATTGAATACACCATATACTTGTAGCCCCATAGTGGACGACGAGTATTGTTTGCAATAACTTCAGCAATGATTCCCATTGCGGGTAAAATTAAAACATAAACTTCAGGATGTGCAAGAAACCAAAATAAATGTTGCCACAAAATTGGTGTTCCACCGCCCGTTGCTGGAAATATTTGTCCGCTTACTACTAATCCACTCGGCATAAAAAAACTTGTTCCTGCAACTCTATCCATTAGTTGTAATATTCCTGCAACTTCGAGCGGGGGGAATGCAAGAAGTAAAAGAAACGAAGTGATAAATTGTGTCCATACAAAGAAAGGCAATCGCATAAAAGTTAAACCAGTAGCCCGCAACTGAATTATGGTTACAATAAAATTTACAGACCCTAACAACGATGATGTAATGAGAAATACCATTCCGAGCAACCACCACGTTTGTCCAGTTGTAGCAATATTTGCAAGTGGTGGATATGATGTCCATCCGGAATTTGCCGCTCCTCCAGGAACAAAAAAACTTGCAATCATAATAACTCCGCCAATAAAATAAACCCAATAACTTGCCATATTAAGTTTCGGAAAAGCCATATCAGGTGCGCCTATTTGTAGCGGCATTACATAATTTCCGAATGCACCTACTGCGAGTGGAACTACTCCAAGAAATACCATAATTGTTCCGTGCATTGCGCCTAATTGATTGTAAAATTCCGGCAGCATTATTCCTTCAGGCATTCGTTCTTCACCTGTTCCAAGATACCAGAACAAACCAGTCAATGCTATAATGCAAACTCCAACAACGGTGTTTAATTTTGGTTGTAATCCACCGATAAACATTATAATCACTCCTATTACTCCGAATGGAATTAAGAAGTTATATAAAGGAAATTGTTGTTCGGGATATGCAATTTGCCATCGCATCATCATTACTAACATGAAGCCGAGCAAAAGAAAAAGAAGACTTGTTATTCCATACTGAATACCAATAACTTTATGGTCGGTAGAAAATATATATTTCTTCCAAAAATTCAGTTCGCTATGTTCTTCGTGATGTGTTTTGTTATTTGATTGAGTAGTTGATTTCATATTTTAAATAATGGATAAATACTACCTCTTTCATTATCGGAATCAAACGTTATTTACTTTCGAATGTAAAATCAACAGACTTTGCTTCTTTTTCACCAACTTTAACTTTGATTGTTTGCTCCCCTAATTTTTCCTGCCATGCGACTATTTCATATTCGCCAGCGGGTAAATCTTTTATTTCGAAATTTCCTTTTTCTTCTGAAACGGAATAGTAAGGATGGTCAAGAACTCCAAAATACGAAGTCATCCAAGTATGAACCTCACATTTAATTTTTACCATCGTTTCTGCTTTCGAAAATGATTTCGTCATCTTCATTCCTTGTTTCGGTTGAGCGATATTAAATTGCGGACTGTTTTTCGGCAGTGCATGAACATTATGCAACGTAGCGTCGCTGTTCAAAATATCTAACGGTTGATTAACCATTATTCCTGCAACATGAGGTGTATACATACATCCTGCTTGATTGAGAGTTGCAGGAGTTTTCGGAGTTGGATATTTTTTCCCAGCAGGCAAACCGCTTTTTACATACACGAAAACCCACTGAAGTGTATTATTCGTATTTACTACGATTTGTTGTGAAAATACATCTTTTCCACTGTGAATTTTTACGCATTTCGGATCTGCATTCATTTTTATTTTTTCCGCTTTAGGAACAGAACCTTTAAAATTTATTTTTCCGGAAATAGTAGCCGCATTTGAGATTGAGAAAACAAAAAAGACTAATATTGTAATGATTGATTTCATAATTTTTCTTTTTTTTTATGCTTGTAGAGAATAGTTTGTTAGAAAAGTGAGTAAAAAATATAAAAAATAATTTTCCGTGCAAATTTTAGATAAAATTATCTTTTATGTAATTGATATACACGAAACTAAAAAATATGTTTCTTTGTGAAATAGTTTAACAAAGAACAATGTATTAACTTTTCTTACCAATGTTCCGGCATTCTGTATTGTAATATTGGCTGGTCGAATATTTCTTCTTTCAGCGCAGAAATCTTTTTCAGTGACGATTCAAAAAACAAACGTTCAAACAAACTCTTCCGCTCTGTTTCCTTTACGATGGCGGGTTCTTCTTGTATGTTTGCTGCATCTGCTGCAATTCGAATTGCGTCGTGATACGTTCCAAGCGTATCAACAAGTTTGTGCTTATATGCTTGTCTTCCAGAAAAAACTCTTCCATCTGCAATTTGCAACATTGTATCGTGAGCAATGTTTCTGTGTGTTTCAACTGCTTCAATAAACTGCTCGTGAATATCATTGGATAAGATTTGAAAATATTTTCGTTCTTCTTCCGTCATTTCCCGAAATGGATTTCCAATATCTTTTCGTGAGCCGCTTTTGATTGTGTTGTTTTCTATACCAATTTTGTCTAATAATTTTTTCATTTGCCAAAATTGTGAGATGACACCGATGCTGCCGGTTATTGTTCCCGGATTTGCAACGATTGTTCTTGCCCCACAGGAAATATAATATCCGCCGCTTGCCGCTACCGAACTCAACGAAACGATAACGGGTTTTTCTTTATCTGATAGTTTAACTTCTTCATAAATTTCCTGACTTGCTGCAACTCCTCCTCCGGGAGAATTTACGTGCAATACTATTGCTTTGATTGACACATCTTCGCGATATTTTTTTAGTTGACGAACAGTTTCCTCCGATGAATAAATTGGACCGATAACTTCAACAACGGCAATTTTTTCACCGCTTCCCGTAATTACTTCGTCCGTGAATTCGCTGCTTGTTGGTCCTAAAAATACTGTTGCTAAAAGCAATATGAAACCGAATGCGATTCCAATTAGCACAATAAAAATTCCTAAAAACCATTTTGTAGATTTCTGCATAACATTTCTCCAATAAATATTCGTTGAATTAAATTATGAAATAAAAAATAAAATGTAAAACAATGAACAAATATACTCATTGAATAACACTGCACTCATCACGCGGAAATTTTTTTTCACTGTTCACTGAACTATAAGTATATTTTGCCCGCATTTAAAAAATACTCAACGGCGCTATCGTCTAATGGTTAGGACAAGGCCCTCTCAAGGCTTAAATACGGGTTCGAATCCCGTTAGCGCTACCATTTGTTTCTCATTCATCGTTCCATTTCTTTTTGAATTAGTGAAAAAACCTCTTTCAACGGAAGATTGTTTTCTAACGCAATGCGCTTGCATTCTTCAAACTCAGGAAGCAATTTTTCTTTTCCTCCGGTAGCAACAACTTTTACTTTTATTTTTCCAAATGATGTTTCCACAATTCTCGAATCACGAAAAACTTTTTTCCGTCCGACATTTTGAATACGAACTCCGAGCGTTGTCGTTTCACGGAAAATAATTTCGGAAAGTTTCTGCACATCATTTTCACTCGCCATTACGGAAAGTAAAATTCCCGGTCGTCCTTTTTTCATAATAATTGGAACGAGGTACGCATCGTGCGCTCCGTTTGTAAGAAGTTTTTCAATCACGTACGGATACAATTCCGAATTCATATCGTCAATGTTCGTTTCGATTGTTACCACTTCATCCGCATCAAATTGCTCATTCAATTCACCGATAAAAATGCGTAACAAGTTTGGCGTATTCGGAATTTCTCTTTCCCCTGCTCCGTAACCAATCGCTTTCGAAATTATTTTTTCCTTTGGTAACATTCCGCTCGAAACAGTTTTCACAATCGCCGCTCCCGTTGGGGTTGTCAGTTCAAACGGAATGTCAGTGAGTTCTGTCGGATAATCTTTCAAAATTTCTACAACGGCAGGAACTGGAATCGGAAGTTTGCCGTGTGCTGCATTCACAAATCCTCCGTTGCCCAATCGTATCGGCGATGAAAAACATTTCTCAATCGAAAATTTTTCAAAACAAATTGCTGCGCCGACAATATCCACAATCGCATCGAGCGCGCCGACTTCGTGAAAATGAATATGTTCAAGCGATGTGTTATGCACTTTTGCTTCCGCTTTTCCTAATTCAAAAAAAATCGCTTTCGCTTTGTCTTTCACGTTTCCCGAAAGTTCGCTCGCATCAATGATTCGGAAAATATCCGCGAGATGACGATGATGATGTTCGTGCGGCGCAAGCACATCAATTTTTATGGCAGTGATTCCGCTGCGGACAAGATGTTTTCCTTGCAACTCCACGCCGCTCAAATGGAGTTTTCGTATTTCATTGGAAAGTTCATCGAGCGGTAAACCCGCAGAAACAAACGCCCCCAATGTCATATCGCCACTAATGCCGGAGAAGGTATCGAAGTATGCTATGTTCATTTTTAGATTTACGAAGTACGGTTTAAAATTTCGAGACGAATATAGAAATTTTAGAAGTGAGATTTCAGATTTTGGATTTCAAGTTGCAGTTTTAAAAACAAAAAGCGATTTCATTTTATTGAAATCGCTTTTTTTTTCTCACGCAAAGCCGCGAAGATGCAAAGAAAAATTATTTGCGACTTTGCGTCTTTGCGTGAGATAGACGCTTCATTTCATCAGCAATAATTTCCTCGTTTGCGAAAATGTTGGTGTAGTAAGTTTATAAAAATACACGCCACTTGAAAACGTACTTGCATCCCACTCCACTTCTTGTTTTCCCGATTCCATTTCTTCGTTGCTAATAAGTGTTGCGACTTCTTGACCGATGACGTTGTAGATTTTTAAATTTACTACACTTATTTTTGGTAACTCAAAACTTATTGTTGTTGTTGGATTGAACGGATTGGGATAGTTTTGAGATAATGAAAATCTATCTGATAAGTTTTGAAGTTCTACATTAGATATAAGTTTAAAATTGGGAAGGGAGTATTTAGCAAGATAGCCATCTTTGGTTAAATAGACGTAACCGTTTTCTATAAAGGATTCGCTTAGAGACCTGTAGTTACCTTGAAATTGTATCATTGAAAGCGAATCTATACTTGCACCGTCAGCACTGTAGACAAAAATATTATTATTTAATTTTACAAATGTACGCCCTTGATTATCATTCTGGATCCACCGAACTGCAGATTTCAATTCTCGGCTTCTCCACCAAATTTTATTTGTACTTAAATTATATTTGATGACTTGATGATACCAATAGCTATTACTTGAGTTATTTAATGATTTGCCTCCTAATCCATAAACAACTAAATAAGCATAGATTGAATCGCTCAGAATGTAGCTTTTAAACCTCGGTGTATAATACGTTTCGTAATATTCGTATCCAGTTGCTTTATATATTACACTACCTGCTTTTTGAGGTTTAATGATAACTGACTTTGTTTTATTCTTGTTATCAATCGTAGCAATATATGGCATTTCAGTTTTTTGAGTTTTTGATTTATATATCGGGTCTGGCCTACCAACCCGAGTATCTAAAAACGACTGAAATCGTAAACATGCAAAATTTACAAGTTTATCTGCTTGTTGACAATAAAATAATGTTTCTTCATTTAATTCTTTTGTTTGAAGTATGTCTTTTTCTCCACTTAGCGAAGCCTGCAACTTCTCAATCTGTTCATCTGTGAACAAAATCCTTTTCTTTTTAGAAATAAAATTTCCCGTGTTAGCATCTAATACAATTAGGTTTAAATACAAACGATTAATTTCATTAGCGCTAGCTCCATTATCTGAGATTTTCCAAGTAGCGTTCAAATAATGGCTATTTTTTATTATTGCAACTCTATTTGCTTTGAGGTATAAAATTTGTGAAGTACCATCAATGCTTTCGTCAATTATTTTTCCTCCATTATCATTTTCTTTTTCATAGTGTTCCTCTTCAAATGTAGGAATAGCGGTTTGGAACCCGACACCTCCAGTTTCTGTAACTTTTAGTAGGCGTTCTTGGAAAAGTACTTTCCCCACTATGAATAAATTTCCATTCAAATCAGGCGCATAATAATATGCAGTATCAAGAGGAACAATAATTGCCCATTTCTTTACGGCTGCTGTATCAAAGTAAATTAAAGAATCAGAACGAACTATAAAGAAACCACGTCCATTGTAGTAAAGTTTTTTCACTGAATCTGTAATTCTCCAAACCATAGAACCGGATGGATCTAATTTCTTAATAGTATCAATACCTTCTCCAAGATTTGCCAAATAGACATTTCCAATTCCATCAATTTTTATCCAATTGTATCGTTCGTACGTTCGCCACACTTCTGTTTGAGAAAAAGAATTTTGCAAAAATGCAAAGCAAATAATTGTTGTCAATAAAAGAGTACGCATAAGAGTAAATGTTATTGAAATAATTCGCTCGCTTATTATGAAGGTTCGCAGCCGCAAGCAAAAATCTGCAAACCTAAACTCGTGAAATGGAGTCCACTTTTGCTTTCACTTATCGAGAAATTTTTTTTAGTTCACCGTTTTCTATAAACAAAGTGGACTCCATTTCTCGAACATATTTAAAACAAAAAGGACGTAACCTACATTACGTCCTAATCTGAGGTACTCGTATACCTATACACAAAGACATAAGCGGCTACGTCCATTTCTGGACGTAATCCATGCTTGTTCTTGTGTATTTGAAAATTACGAGTTTTCAGATTAGAACGCAGCGAAAAACTACGTTGTAAAATTTTTAGTTCGTTGGTTAGTTAGTTTATTTGTTCGTTAGTTAGTTATTGTTTTAAAGTATCTAAAATTTGTTGCGGAGTTTTTCTTCCGCGTTCTGTTTTATCAAAA